>NZ_KQ970789.1:26796-199734 GCF_001579525.1 Streptococcus oralis
ATATGAGCTAAGAGCTGAACCAGTTTGCGAGTTGTACAGTTACTTAAATCTTGAGAGTACAAAAACACATCCTGTAGGCAATACTAAGAGCGTGCGGTTGTACAGTTACTTAAATCTTGAGAGTACAAAAACTCATGAAATCATCACTCCCTTAATCAAGTCGTTGTACAGTTACTTAAATCTTGAGAGTACAAAAACCATTTTGTTGATAGCTGAACTTGCCTTGATGTTGTACAGTTACTTAAATCTTGAGAGTACAAAAACTTGATAATCTGCAACAGAGCCTTTTACTCTGTTGTACAGTTACTTAAATCTTGAGAGTACAAAAACTGTAATCAACATCTTCAGGGTAGAGCATGGGTTGTACAGTTACTTAAATCTTGAGAGTACAAAAACCGTTCCTTGCTCCATGAATAAAGCACCAACGTTGTACAGTTACTTAAATCTTGAGAGTACAAAAACCTCAAATTCGTCAATTTTAATTTTTGTTCCCTCAAAAACATTATAAAGCCTTAAAACTCACTCGTCAATACTATTCTTCCAAATATTTCAATAACATTGGATTGACTGATTCAATACAGAATTTTGTTTTCATTTTGTACTGATACAAATTATTCAAAATTTTTAATGCTACTTGATCTTCTACAGATAAACTCATGTGGAGAATGTCCGAGCTAAATAAATAGGATCCAATTTTTCTTAAAGAGGTTAAAAATTCTTGTTCATCAGGTATTTGATTTGTTGGATACTGATTGATAAAGCGATCATACATGAATTCTAGCGAATAAAAATGATCAACATAATCAGAAACAATATTGATTTCCTCTAAAACTTCTTTCGTGACATGAAGATAACCTTCATTGGAAGGAAATAAAACAATATATAATGAATCGCTATGATTAGTCAGAAACTCCATTTTCTCGCAACATTCAACAAAATCATTATAGGATAGAAAATCGTCCAAATTTCGTAAGACAAGCAAAAACTTTTCAGAACTGTTTGTCGCCATAATTTCTAATATGGAAAGAAATAATAAAAACTTTATCTTATTGTCTACAAACTCAAAGGATATATTTTTATCATTTGCTCCAAAGTATGGTAAAAAATTTTTTTGAATTAATTGATCAGCATTAAAATATTTTGCTTCGCTATGATAAACGATATCATCAATTTGAAGATTCAACTTCTGATTCAATAGAAGTGAAATCCTATCCAAATTATCATTGATATTTTCAATTTGCTCCATTATCTCAATAGAAGTAATTTTTTTCTTTATATAACCATAAGCTACTGTCCCTTTTTTATATTCCATTTGTTCAATCAAATCATTGATATTGGATATTTGAATAACACTAAATTCTGAACGGGAAAAAACTGTATCATCTATTAGTATTTTAGGCTCATTTTGTTCAAATAGAACCAAATCTTCCTCACTATATTTTTTTCCTCCAAAATACCATAATAGTATCTGCCAAATATAGTACTTTAGTTGCTGATCTTGACCTACAATTTGAGTAAATTGACCAAAACTTAATGAAATATTATCCTTATACGGATGACTAATGTTCATTTTCATATAACTACCAACTTATTATCGCTGACTACTTCTTCTTGCTTTGTTTTTCCACCAATTATTAAAACCATTTCAGAAAATTGTTTCTCTGTTACTGCAAGTAAACGGACATTCCCACTTGGTAAATTACTCTGGCTTAATTTTTTATAGAATTTACTTGCAAAACTTCGATTAGGACAGGTTCGATAATAAACAGAAAACTGCAACATTTCAAAACCATTGGCAATTAAATCTTTCCGAAAGTTACGATAGACCCTTTTTTCTTGATTTGTTTCCATTGGTAAATCAAAAAAACACAATAATCTCAATGCTTCATACCTCATTTCTTTAACTCCATTCTACACTCGAAACCACCGGACAGTAAAATTTACTAGTATCCTTATCAGAGATACATTTTAGAAAACCTTTGACATATTTATCCATTGCTACCGTTACAGAACACGTTTCTTTCCCATAACGAATCTTTGCGTTCAGTGTATCCGTCAACGCAAGACGAAATTCATATTTCAAATACTCTTCATCTCGTAAATTTTGATAAACCCAGACATCGATAATCTGCCGAAAAGGTTCCATTAGATCATCAACCAGGTTAAATTGGTTATATTCATTCTTATGAAAAATTCCTATTAAGGGATTCAAACCATACCCAGAAATAATACGTGCCATTTGCGCTCTCATGATTGCATAACCATAATTTAGACCAGCATTGATGACATCCGTTTCCTGTTGTGTAAGACGTACGAATTTTTTTCCAAAGAGTTCGTTAAAATAGACTTTGGCAGCATGACCTTCGCGGTTGGTTTTATCTCCATATTCAATATGATCTTTATAGTCTGCTAATAATTGAATGCAATCAATATTCTTCTCAAACATTGCAAGAACATCTTGCTGATTGTTTATTTTGAAATAAGTAACTATCTGCCATAATTTATCTTTCTGTTCCTGCGTCCACAATAATTGCTCCTGTAATTTTTTATAGGCTCTAAAATGGCCATTTTGAGAATGATAAATTCCTGTAGGCAAGTGCTCATTATCACAGACAATTAAAGCAATATTATACTTACTTAAAGCACTTAATAACCTTAAAGTTACAACAGTCTCCCCTCCTTCTGCTACAATTATCGAAATATCACTCAGTGGGATAACATAGTCTTGACCCATTTTCTTAATCAGAAGATTATCTAACTTCAATTGCATTTTTTCACTCTGACAGACATGCACAATTCTCCAAGTCATCGTATTTTCCTCTTTCACAAAACGAAAACACCCAGCCATGAATGACAGGGTGTTGAATTCGGCATGAAGCCTTATCTTTGTAGCTTCTGCAAGATTTAAGTAACTGTGTAAGGCGTCCCTTACGGTTACTATTATAATACATTGTACAAGCGTTTGCAACTCTTTTTTAAATATTTTTTAAAATTTGAGTTTTGGTTCGTCACCCTCTTTTTTAATGATATGTTTTTTACCCAAAACATCTGTTTTAACTTTGTAAATAGAAAGATTTTCTATTTGCATATTTTTTTGGAATTGATTAGAGGAAGGTGGTACCTTTCCTAATACCTCCAGTTCTTCACCTTTCTCAAATCTTGCTTTTTCATAAGGTTTCAATTCTATTTTATGTTTTTCAAAACTTTTTGGATTATCTTTCCCAGTACGAGACCAAAATCTAAAAATTTGTTGACAATTCGTTTCAGTATCTTTAATTAAAATTAAATCATTTTTATATAGAGTAAACTTAAATTCAGAATTTTTGCCAATTCCCTCTTTCTCTCTTAATTTATTATACGTCTCTGTAGAAATACCATAAGCACCACCTTTTTCAAAAGGCAAATCTGCATACTTTAATCCTAAAAATTCATATTTTTTAGTTTCCATATTGTAATACACATCTGTTCTCCAAGGATTTAAAGATAACAAAGCTACAGTATTTCGACTCCCTTCAGGAGTTATATTTTTGTGTTTACCTAATAAAATATCGTAATATTTCAGACTTTTAATTTCTGGACCATTGCCTTTTTTACTGTACTTACAGATTGGCCCATTTTCTTGTCTATATTTCTCAAATGGATTAAAATCGACTAATTTTCCAGTTTTGTCGTATTCTTTAAATGGTCGATATTGTTCCATTATCTTCTCGATTACTTCATCCCAAGTTTTTCTATCTTTCTGAAACATTAAGAATTGAGATTTATCCTTATTGTATAAATCTAAAAACTTATAGAACCCAGTTTTAGAAGGGGTTTTAGTCCCTAAAGAATAGATATCTTTAATTTTTCCTAAAGTATAAGTGTATTCTTTTTTCTCTTTATCCAATTTCGCTTTTCTTGTTGCATAAATTGTAGCATCTGAAATTTTTCGATTAAATTTTGAATCTACTTGATAAGAAAATAGTATACTATCCTCAAATGTCTTGCTACGCAATGTGTCAACAAAATGGTCATAAGGCGCTTTAAACACTAACTCTTTATATTCATCATCAGTTAATGAAATAATTTCTCCAGTCTCTGAATCAACGAATTGTCCTTCTTTATAAGTAATCAGAGGATTATTCTGTTTTTTCCATAATCTTAATTGACTCGAAGCGGCAATAATTAAGGCATCAACAGCATGATGATGGTAAGTCTCACGAGACTTTTCAAGCCCCCACTTTCTTCTTAGCTGAGAAGTAAATTGTCCACGTACCACCGAAATAGTTGTATCGAATTTATGAGCTTTATAAAAATCTTGTAGAGCATTTAAAACAACGCGAGAGGAATATCGAGTATCAACCAAATTTCGTTCGATAAATTTCTGTTTTACTTCAATTTTACTAATGTCTTCTTCTGTTAAAAGATAATCTTTCTTTTTATTACTTAGTAATTTCGAATCTTTTACATAAGATTTAAACTCACGGTAGGACCAGGCATCATCCATACTATCTAAAGCCTGAAACGGAGTACGTTGGCCTTTTTCTTGGTTTGCTGTGGCAAGAACCAATACTTTATTAGATAGACTATCGTCAAACGATAAAGATAGAGGTAAAATATGGTCAATTTCGTACTTGTACTGATTGTGAATTAAATCTGAAATTGGAATATTCTTCCCAGTATAGAGACACTTCTCTCCCTGCTGGTGCCATAAACGAATCTTAGTAGCCAATTCCTTATGCCCATGAAAAATACTATCTGGTAACTCTTTTTTCCCATTGTATTGGAATGCAGCCTTTTCCATAGCTGCATTTTTCTCATCTTGGTTTGCCTTTTGACGTTTTATATAATCTTTCTTAGCGTCTTCTTCGTTATTTTCACGCGCCATTTCGATAACAATATTATCAAAGATACCATATTTTTTAGTGGCCTCGTTAATTATCTTTATTGCCTGTCTGACAGATTTTGCTACCACAGGATTATAGATTTCTTCTGTTACTTCTTTTTCATCAATATACTTAGTTCTTTTTGATGTTTCTTTAGATTTTTGTTTCCCCAATCGTGTTAGAATTGTCATTTGCTCTTCTGAAGTCTCATATAGTTCTGGTATCAACTCCATCATGAGTTTAAGAGAAAAATTATGCCATCCCTTACTAAATAGACTGCTATTATTTTTTCTAAATTGAACCAATTCAAGTACTTGATCTTGACTAAATACACCCATTAACTTCGTATTAATCGCTTCTTCTATACCTTCTCGTTCAGTATTTAGAGTTAAAATATGGGCAAGCTCATCTAGAACATTTCTAGACAATTCCCCAACTGAAATTGTTTCTAGCGATTGCATTTTTCGATAGACTTCAAAAGTATGCATTTCAGGTTTATTGTTTACATCAACTCGATAACCACGTATCTGATCTACTGAAGCATCAATCATTTTAGCAATGTACTTCAATAAGGTTGAGGCTCCTAAGGTTTTAGTTTCCTTAGCATATTCAACAATATCTTTCTTTTGTTCCTCACTCAATTTCTTGGTCTCTGTAGGAACTGTTAAATTATTTAAATCATTTAGTATGTTAAACTCTTGAGCAGTATAGGAAGCTTTAGAGACTCTGTATTCCTCAGGATAAAATGTACATTTACCGATTAAAATACCAAAAATATTATCTAAGGTAGTACCATCTGTTCGAAAACGTCCATAATCTGTCCGTGATTTTTCATTACCTGGTCCATGATAGTATTTTCTTTTACCTGTGAGGATTTTTAGATAATCCTCGATAAACTCATTCGTAATCTGATTATTAAATTCTTGCTGTTTTCTAAGAATTCTTTCAGCTTCCTTTTTATACGCAGATGTTGAAAAAACATTGATCAATCGGCATTTCTCACCATTTTCTTCAACAGTAAAATCTCCCCTTAATTGACCATATTTTTCAAAACGCTCTAGTTGGATTTGACCAGGTGTCTTTTCAGCAAGTAATTTTCTATTTTCTTTAACTGCCTTACCATAATCAGACGGTACTGTACCCCCATCCTCAGAAGCGTCATCTAAATAGCTAATACCACGTCTCTTAACAATGTTCTTTAAAGCTATGAACAGCTCTTCATTCGTTAGTTGCTGATTCAAGCCATCTACACGAAGTCGATATGGATTAAGATTAATGGATACCTTAGAAAAATCAGTTAACAAACCATAGTCTTCAAATAAATCTTGAAAGCGAACACCACGATGTTTTTTCCGACGATTTAATCGTCTAGCCTGTCTATTTTTTCTTCTTTCAACATTATTATCAGCTGTTGCAGCTGGAAAAAGTCGTGAATTCTCATGAATAATCTTTCCAGAATTTTTTTCTAGAATTCCCACTCCTACGGATGCAATACCAATATCCAATCCTAAAACTAAACCGTTCATAGTCAAGCTCCTAACTCATTATAATATTAATTAAATTTTACTCCTTACTACCTAAAAAATCAAATCATTATATGCAATTAACTAAAATATCCTGTCTTTTTATAATTATATGCAAATTCTCTCACTTAAATCATTCATCACAAACAAAAAAGCGTGATCTCACGCTTTTGGAGTTGTATTTAACTTGAGTGATTTCTGTTTTAAATTACTCGTTTACTGCCCCCTGCCGGAATCGAACCAGCAACTACTCCTTAGGAGGGAGTTGTTATATCCATTGAACTAAGGGAGCTAGATAAAAACTCTGCTAAAAAAGCAGAGTTTTTTAGTCGAATTAACGACGGATTTCTTTGATACGAGCTGCCTTACCTTGAAGAGCACGCAAATAGTACAATTTCGCACGACGTACTTTACCGTAACGAACAACTTCGATTTTTTCAACACGTGGAGTGTGGATTGGGAAGATACGCTCAACACCTACACCGTTAGAGATTTTACGAACTGTGTAGTTTTCTGAGATGCCAGCACCTTTACGTGCGATAACAACACCTTCAAAAATCTGGATACGTTCACGGTTACCCTCGACAACTTTCGCGTGTACACGAACAGTGTCACCAGGACGGAATGATGGGATATCTGTACGAAGTTGACCTTCAGTCAAGCTTTGGATTAATGGATTCATTTTATTCTCCTATCTTTGTCAATCTTGAGGAACCTTCCTCAGCGGATAAACTGTATTTTTGTGCGTCCATTACACACAAGATACAGTTTACCAAATTTCCACCTAAAAGTAAAGAAATTTATAGCAGAATTCCTAAAAAAATCGCTAGAAAACCGCCTAGGTAAGTTAAGAGAAAATAGCTATAAAATACCTTCTTGTCACTTAATAGTCTTTGCAGCTCGTCATTCAAGGTAGAAAAGGTCGTTAACCCTCCACAAAAACCTGTCGCAAGGATGGCATAGATTTCCTTGGACTCCACATGATTGTAGAGTAGGCCAATTAAAAAACATCCTAGAAGATTGGCTATGAGAGTTCCTAGTGGCAATTTAGAAGCTTGATTATAGCGTGAAAAGAAATAACGTACCAGGGCTCCGAACCCGCAGGCGATTGTAAGATAAACGATTACCATTTCTTCCTCCCTAGAACATAAGCCAATAGCAGACCTCCTCCAATACTCAAAAGCAGATAGATGATTAAGCTAAGATAACGCCCGGTATCGAGCAATTTCACAGCATCAAGCATTAAGCTAGAAAAGGTTGTTAAACCTCCGCAAAAACCCGTCCCCAGCGCTAAAACCAAGCCTTTACTAGTTCCCTTATAGACTAGATAGCCTTTCACCAGATAGACCAAGCAGAAAATGCCCAGATAGTTGACAAGGAGGGTACCCCAAGGAAAGTCGGGACTAGCTGGTAACCAAGTGGAAATGAGATAGCGGACAAGGCCTCCCAACATGGCAGCCAGAAAAATTCCGAGCGGATAAAATTGTTCTTTTTTCATTTGATATTTTGATCCTGATAATCACGCGAACGTTTGAGAATGTCTGAAAAAGTCGCAACAATGGTCTCCTGATAGCGCTTGTCCTCTACACGACTTCTAACCTTTTCAAAAATAACCGCTTCTCTCTTAGAATCTAAGATTGGCTTACCAGATGATTTTTTATAATCGACAACCCCTTCAACTAAATGCATCCGTTCTTCTAGGAGCTTGACGATTTGGTCGTCGATTTGATCAATTTCTTGCCGAATAATATCTAAGTTCATACAGTCTCCTCCTTTATTTGAATTATTGTATCAAAAAGCTTCTAAATAGGCTAGTAAAATCACAAAAAAACTAATAAAAAAACGCACTGACTTCTTCCAGTCAGCGCAGTTTGCTTCTTATCCTACTTTTGCAGCCAATTCTTCTGCGAATTGTTCCAAACGTTCGATGTCTTCTTCTTCGGCAGAGAGGTCCACTTTAACACACTCTGAACCTTTTTCTGCTCCTGTCGCTACAAATACGCGATCAAAGTCATCAACAGCCTTACAGAATTCGTCGTAGAAGGTATCACCTGATCCAACAACCCCGTAGATTTTGCCATTCAAGTTGAGATCTGCTAGGTCTTCGTAGAAGTCCATCATCTCATCAGGCAATTCTCCATCACCGTAAGTATAAGTCGCAACGATTGCGATATCCGCTTCCAAGAAGTCTGAAGCGTCAACAGTTGTACACTCATCCACATCGACATCCAAGCCTAAGTCACGTAATTTGTCTGCTACAATATCTGCAATTTCTTCGGTATTACCGGTCATACTGGCAAATACAATTTTTGCTAATGCCATATCGTCCTCCTCAATTTATCTTTCTCCATTATATCATATCTTTTTCATTTTAAAAATAAAAATTCTTGTGCTACAATGAAATGAGAAAGAATTGAGGTTATTTATGGAAATTTGCCAGCAAATATTAGAGAAAATCAAAGAATACGATACCATTATCATTCATCGTCATATGAAACCAGATCCGGATGCCTTAGGGAGTCAAGTGGGATTGAAAGCTCTTCTCACACACCATTTTCCAGAAAAGACTATCAAAGCAGTCGGTTTTAACGAACCAACTCTAACCTGGATGGCGGAAATGGATACTGTCCAAGACAGTGTCTACCAAGGAGCTCTTGCTATTATTTGTGATACAGCGAATCGCCCTCGTATCGATGACAAACGCTACGAACAAGCTGCTTTCACCATTAAAATCGATCACCATCCAAATGATGATATCTATGGTGACCTATCATGGGTGGATACAAGTTCAAGCAGTGCTAGTGAGATGATTGCATTATTTGCTCAAGAAAATCAGCTAGCTTTGTCTAGTGAAGCGGCACGACTTCTCTATGCAGGAATTGTCGGGGACACAGGGCGTTTTCTCTACCCGTCAACTAGTGCCCGTACCTTTAGAATAGCTAGCCAGCTCCGAGAAATTGATTTTGACTTTGCTGGATTGTCTCGTCAAATGGATACCATGAGCTTCAAGATTGCAAAACTGCAAGGCTTTGTCTATGATCATTTAGAAGTTGATGAAAACGGGGCTACACGCGTTCTGCTTACTCAAGACATCTTGGAAAAATATAAGGTTACGGATGCTGAAACAGCGGCAATTGTCGGAGCACCTGGTCGAATCGATACCGTTAAGGCTTGGGCTATCTTTGTTGAACAAACTGATGGCCACTTCCGCGTGCGAATGCGCAGTAAAATCACTCCTATCAATGAAATTGCCAAACGACATGACGGTGGAGGGCATCCATTAGCCAGTGGCGCTAATTCCTATAGTCTAGAAGAAAACGAACAAATATACCAAGAGCTGAAAGAAGTTCTACAGATTCACCAAGGCTAAGAAAGAATTTTCTTGGCCTTTTATATGCTAGATTCTTAAAATATACGATTTCTTTGTCCCTCAGTTTATGGTATAATAAATCAAACCGAATAAAAGGAGACTTAATAATGGAAAAAAATCGTTTGTTTATCCTCATTTCTGCTGGAGTAGCAATCCTTGGTTCACTCTTTCCATGGGCCAGTTTAAATGCAGGTGCTTTTGGTTCCTATAGTGTGAATGGTTACCAAGGAGATGGGTGGTTTGTCATTATCGCAGCTATTGTATCTATTGTTCTTGCATGCCTAAATAATATGAATAAAGCAATGCCTAAAGGGTTCTCAATTGGTGTCATTGTTGCGGGTGCAATTGCAACTCTCGTCACACTAATTAATCTTTTTAGTGTAAACAAGTACGTGTCTAACTTTGGTGGATATGGCGTTTCAATCGGCTTTGGTTTGATTTTGGCTCTTCTTGCTAGCATTGCACTTGTTGTAACTGGTCTCTTGGCAATGTCAGGTGGTAAAATTACAAAAGAGTCATTTACTGAATTAGCTGAGTCTGGTAAAGATTTTGCTCAAACTGTCGGACGTGTAACAAGCTCTACCGTTAAAACTGCAGTAGACGAAATCAAAAAAGAATCTCAAGAACGTAAAAAAGAAGAAACTACCGCTGAGAAAACAGAGACTGCTAAAGAGGAAACCGAGCAAAAAGAAGAAGCTAAGGAACCAACTAATGTGGAGGCTGAATCAGCAGCAGAAAACACAGAACCAGTAAAAGAAGATACTACTGAATCTGAAACAAAAACAGAAGCTGAGCCAGTAGCCGAACCAACAGAAACAGAAACTACTGAATCTGAAAAAGAAGCTGAATCAGCGGCAGAAAAAACAGAACCAGTAAAAGAAACAGAAGTAAAAAATGAACAAGAAGAAAAAGCTCCAAATCAAGAGAACTAATCATTCTTCTACCGTCACTCCAGTAAACACTGGAGTGATTTTTTATCAAGATTTTTAATAAAATCAGGGAAAAGACTTGCCAAACTTATCAGAATCTGATAGACTAGTATGGTAACAATCTATGGCTCGCAAAGAGACCATGGCAGAAAGGAAATATTGCAAAATGAAAAAAGATATCCATCCAGAATATCGCCCAGTTGTCTTCATGGACACAACTACTGGTTACAAATTCCTTAGCGGTTCAACAAAACGCTCTAACGAAACTGTTGAGTTCGAAGGCGAAACTTACCCATTGATCCGTGTGGAAATTTCATCAGACTCACACCCATTCTACACTGGACGTCAAAAGTTCACTCAAGCAGATGGACGCGTGGATCGTTTCAACAAAAAATACGGTCTCAAATAATGATAAAAAAGAACAGTTGCCACTGTTCTTTTTTTGTACTTGTTTTTCTACTACTTTCTATTTGTCAACCTTCACGCTGACACTATAATTGATTTCAAACGAGTTTAAAAAATATCGAAAAGAAGCTTGACATTGAGAATGGTTAAGATAATGGAAACTGCGTAACCTAGGATTGTATTCCACTTGGCATTGGTGAATTCTCCCATCAGTGACTTCTTAGAGGTCAGATAGATTAAGGGGAAGATTGAAAACGGAAGAGCGATTGACAGAAATACCTGTGAATAGACCAATAACTGATCCAAGGTTTTTTCTTGATGTCCAAACAAAACGGCGACTATAATCACAGGGAGCAATGCAAAAATACGGGTACCGATACGGATAATCCACTGAGGCAATTTCAGATGCAAGAAGCCTTCCATGACAATCTGTCCTGTTAAGGTACCTGTAATAGTCGAATTCTGGCCACTTGCTAAGAGGGCTAGGGCAAATAAAGTTGACAGAGTTGAGCTGGCTATCGCTCCTGCTATTGTCGAATCCTGTAAAGCATTGTACATTTGGGAGAATGCCGAAATTTCAGATGCATGACCAAAAAAGAGAGATGCCCCTAAAATAAGAAGCAAGGAATTGACAATAAAGGCTAGGGACAACTGAAGATTTGAATCCCAGGTCATAAAACGGACGGCTTTTCGGACGTCCTTCTTATCTTTGTGGTTAATTTTTCTTGTTTGCGATAGGGATGAATGAAGATAGAGATTATGGGGCATGACTGTCGCTCCTACAATCCCTAAAGCCAAGGTCAATTGGCTTTCATGACCTGGCAATGGTGTTTCAAATAATGTAGGAGTCGGTAAATAACCACTAAAGATTCCCTGAATACTTGGATTGGATAAGGCTACCAGATAGGTAAAGATGGCTAATATGGTTAAAATAAGGGTCGTAACAATGGCTTCAATTTTTTTGAAGCCAAATTTCATCAACAACAACAAAAGAAATACATCTAAAACGGTTAAGAGGATAGCGACCATAATCGGTATTTTAAATAAAAGATTTAAGGCAATCGCTGAGCCTAAAACCTCGGCTAAGTCTGTCGCCATTAAAGCTAATTCTAAAATCACCCAAAGACTATAGCGGAGCCATTTGGGAGCATGATGTGCAGTTGCCTGTGCTAGGTCCATCTTAGTTACGATACCGAGCTTTCCAGCCATCTGTTGTAGTTGCATGGCAATGATGGATGAAATCAAAATAACAAATAAGAGACTATATTTGTAGGAAGCACCACCAACCACACTGGTAATCCAGTTTCCAGGATCCATATAACCAACTGCCACAAGGGCTCCAGGTCCTAAAAAAGCTTTTAGATTTTGCCAAAAATGATTGTTATTGGGAGTTTCAATAGATTGGTTGATCTCAGAAAGAGAGACTTTTTTGTAAGAAGACATCGGAATTTTACACTTTCTAATCTGTCTTTACCTATTTTCTTAATGGGATTTTTGAAAATATCATGAAAATAGTTTCCTATTTCCAATTCTCCCTTATTATATCACAATTTAGAATGATTCTTAAGGAAAGAATGATAGTTCAAATAAGCAATATCTGTATTGCAAAAGCCAGCGTTTTCTGACGCTGGCTTTAAAACTGTAAAAATTCTTTCTCAACTAGATCGCTTCTGTGACAAAACTACGGCTTTCTAGCACCTTGAGCATGGCATTAGCTGTATCTAGGGCTGTGAAGAGGGGTACACCGTGTTCAATGGCTGAACGACGGATTTGCTCACCATCTTCGTCAGCAGTTCGTTTGGTTCCGACAGTATTGATAATCGCTTGAATTTTCCCTTTGCGAACAAAGCTTGGGATATCCTGTTCATCATCGCCAATCTTACCAACAGGTTGGGCTTGAAGTCCATGACTAGCAAAGAAGGCTACTGTCCCTTCTGTCGCAAGGATACCGTAGCCAATATTTTGGAAACGACGAGCCAAGTCCAAGGCTTCATCTTTGGCATCATCAGCGATGGTGAAGACCACATTCCCAAAGGTTGGCAAGTGCAAGTAAGAAGCTTCAAAGGCCTTATAGAGAGCTTTTTCCAAAGTAGTATCAGAGCCCATAACTTCCCCTGTTGACTTCATTTCAGGACCGAGTAAGCTATCTACCTTAGCTAGTTTCGTAAAGGAGAAGACTGGTGCCTTGATATGAACGCGAGTGCTTTCTGGATAAAGTCCATCTTGGTAGCCAAGTTCTTCAAGACTTTGCCCAAGAATAAGCTTAGTCGCTACCTGAGCCATAGGAATATTAGTTACCTTAGAAAGGAATGGAACCGTACGGCTGGCACGTGGATTGACCTCAATAACGTAGACTTTTTCATCCTTGATGACAAACTGAATGTTCATCATTCCGAGACAGTTAAGGCCGATGGCTAGTCGTTTGGTATAGTCTGCGATGGTCTCCTGAACCTTTTGCGACAAGGTTTGTGGTGGGTAAACGGCCATTGAGTCACCTGAGTGGACACCGGCACGTTCGATATGCTCCATGATACCAGGGATGAGGACATTTTCTCTGTCTGAAATAGCATCAACTTCACACTCTTGTCCAACGATGTAAGAGTCGACAAGAACTGGGTGGTCTGGACTTGCTTTAACAGCGGTACGCATGTAAGAACGAAGGTCTTCTTCGTTTTCGACGATTTCCATAGCACGTCCACCCAAGACATAAGATGGGCGAACGAGGACTGGGAATCCAATCTTGCGAGCTGCAAGCACGGCTTCTTCTTCATTGGTTGCTGTTTGTCCTGGTGGCTGTGGAATATCCAAGTCTTTAAGGGCTTGCTCGAAGAGGTCACGGTCTTCGGCACGGTCTAAGTCAGCGACTTGGGTACCAAGGATGGTCACACCTGCTTTTGCCAATGGCTCGGCAAGGTTGATAGCTGTTTGACCACCAAACTGAACGATAACGCCTTTTGGCTGCTCCAAGTCGATAACATTCATAACATCTTCGAAAGTTAACGGTTCAAAGTAGAGCTTGTCAGATACCGAGAAGTCTGTTGAAACGGTCTCTGGGTTTGAATTCATGATGATGGCTTCATAACCAGCAGCCTGAATCGCCTTAACAGAGTGAACAGTTGCGTAGTCAAACTCAACTCCTTGCCCGATACGGATTGGACCTGAACCTAGGACAAGTACAGATTCCTTATCAGACTTGATAGACTCATTTTCCCAACCATAGGTTGAATAGAAGTATGGTGTTTCAGAGTCAAACTCTGCCGCACAGGTATCGACCATCTTATAAACTGGGACAATCTTGTTTTCCAAACGAAGTTGGCGAACTTGGTCAGCTGTCGTTTCCCAGAGTTCAGCAATCTTACGGTCTGAGAAACCATTGAGTTTGGCTGTTTTCAAGACTTCTAGATCTTGTGGATGGGCACCTAATTCTTGCTCAATTTCAAAGATGTGCAAGAGTTTATCCAGATAGAAGATATCAATCTTTGTCAATTCAGCAATTTCTTCTGGTATGTAACCACGGCGAATGGCCTCTGATACGTAGAAGAGACGGTCATCTTGGGCCTTGACAACCTTTTCAATCAAGGCATCATCAGAAACGGTTGCCAGTTCAGGCATTTCATTGTGGTGAACTCCAATTTCAAGAGAGCGACATGCCTTGAGAAGTGACTCCTCAATGTTACGACCGATGGCCATGACTTCTCCAGTTGCCTTCATCTGAGTACCCAGACGGCGTTCACCCTTTTCAAACTTGTCAAATGGAAAACGTGGAATCTTAGCAACGACGTAGTCAAGGGCTGGTTCAAACATAGCATAGGTTGAACCTGTAACTGGGTTGATAACCTCATCCAAAGTCAAACCAACGGCAATCTTGGCAGCCAATTTGGCAATCGGATAACCAGTTGCCTTAGAAGCAAGCGCTGACGAACGCGATACACGAGGGTTTACTTCGATAACATAGTACTTGAAGCTATGTGGATCAAGGGCTAGCTGAACGTTACACCCACCTTCAATCTTGAGGGCACGAATAATGCTCAAGCTCGCGTCACGGAGCATTTGGTTTTCATAGTCTGACATGGTTTGCGCAGGAGCAAATACGATAGAATCCCCTGTGTGAATCCCAACTGGGTCAAAGTTTTCCATGTTACAAACAACGAGGGCATTGTCAGCTGAGTCACGCATAACTTCGTACTCGATTTCCTTGAAACCTGCAATGGAACGCTCGATCAAACACTGGGTAACAGGTGACAATTTCAACCCATTTTCAGCAATTTCACGCAATTCTTCCTCGTTGGCACACATACCACCACCAGTACCACCTAAAGTAAAGGCTGGACGAACGATGACTGGGTAGCCAATTGTCGCTGCAAAAGCAACTGCTTCCTCTACTGTATTGACAATTTCAGATTCAGGGATTGGCTGCTCAAGCTCTTCCATCAATTGTTTAAAGAGGTCACGGTCCTCCGCTTGGTCGATGGCAGACAATTTAGTACCTAGAAGTTCGACACCAAGCTCATCTAGGATACCATTTTTAGACAATTCCATGGCCATATTGAGCCCTGTCTGACCTCCAAGAGTTGGAAGCAAAGCATCTGGACGTTCCTTACGGAGAATACGTGTCACAAACTCAAGTGTAATCGGTTCGATGTAGACCTTGTCTGCAATCTCCTTGTCCGTCATGATGGTGGCAGGATTTGAGTTCACCAAGACAACCTCATAACCTTCGTCTTTCAAAGACAAGCAGGCCTGGGTCCCCGCGTAGTCAAACTCAGCAGCCTGACCAATAATAATCGGACCAGAACCAATCACCATAATTTTTTGAATATCAGTACGTTTAGGCATAGTTTATGATACAAAGCCCGTAAAGAACACAGTGAAAATAGGAAACTCGGTGCAGACGCCTTTAGCGTCAAGACGATGTTTATCTTTGTCACACAGTTCTTAGGGCGTGTTCACTTCCGCGAACAATGTATCTTCTCCTTTCTATTCGTCGCCTCACAGAGCGACATTAAATAAATTCTCCGACGAGCTTTTACTCGTTCTTAGTTTACTTGTTTAAAAGCTTCCATCATCTCGATAAACTCGTCAAATAGGTAGCTAGCGTCGTGTGGACCGGGAGCTGCGTCTGGGTGGAATTGTACAGAAAAACCTGGTTGGTATCTGTGGCGAACTCCTTCAACTGATTTGTCATTGATTTCTTCGTGGGTGATAATCAAGTGCTCTGGTAAATCCTCACGGCTAACTGCATAACCATGGTTCTGGCTAGTAAAGTCTACACGTCCTGTTGCAATCTCACGTACCGCGTGATTAAATCCTCGGTGACCAAATTTCATCTTGTAGGTCTTAGCACCGTTTGCCATAGCAAAGAGTTGGTGTCCCATACAAATTCCGAAGATTGGAATTTTTCCTTGCACACCACGAATCATCTCCAGTGCTTCTGGAACGTCTTCTGGGTTACCTGGTCCATTTGACAACATAACTCCGTCAGGATTAAGGTGGAGAATCTCTTCTGCTGTTGTTGAATAAGGAACAACCGTAACGTTACAGTTACGCTTAGAAAGTTCACGTAAGATTGAGTGCTTGAGACCAAAGTCTACTAAGACCACACTCAAACCAACTCCAGGAGCTGGATAGGAAGTTTTAGTAGAAACCTGCTTGATATTATCTGTTGGCAAGACTGTTGCTTGGAGCTGGTCCGTCACATGGTCCATACTGTCTCCAACATGGGTCAAAGTTGCACGCATAGTACCATGCTTACGGATAATCTTAGTAAGGGCACGCGTATCAATCCCTGAGATACCTGGAATTTTCTTGGCTTTCAAAAATTCATCCAAGGTCATTTGATTCCGCCAGTTGCTAGCTCTACGTGCCTCTTCGAAAACGACAACTCCCTTACAAGTTGGAATGATGGATTCATAATCATCACGATTTATTCCATAATTTCCCACCAAAGGATAAGTGAAAGTCAAGATTTGTCCATTATAAGACTGGTCTGTAATGGATTCTTGGTAGCCGGTCATCCCTGTGTTAAAGACGATCTCACCTGTTACATCAATATCTGCTCCGAAGGCCTTTCCTTCAAAAACTGTGCCATCTTCTAATACTAGAAGTCTTTTTGTCATATTTTCACCTCTCGTGGACGCTCACTGGCGTCTTTTAACGTCTTGTGTTTTAGTTGGCGTTTCTACTCGCCAATACGGATTCTAAAATTGCCATTCGAACAAAGACACCGTTGGTCATTTGTTGGACAATGCGTGATTTTGGTGCTTCAACCAAGTGGTCAGCAATTTCCACATCTCGATTCACTGGAGCAGGATGCATAATGATTGCTGTTTCTTTTAAGCGATTATAGCGTTCTTGGTTCAAGCCATGTTGAGCATGGTAGTCTTCTTTTGAAAAAACGGCTCCACTTTCATGGCGTTCATGTTGAACTCGGAGTAACATCAAAACATCCACCTGATCAACAATCTCATCAATAGTTACAAACTGTCCATAGTCCGCAAACTCTTGACTTCTCCATTCCTCAGGTCCTGCAAAGAACAGTTCAGCTCCCAAGCGTTTCAAAATCTGCATATTGGATTTGGCAACACGTGAGTGGTCCAAGTCGCCTGCAATAGCGACCTTGAGCCCCTCAAAGTGACCAAATTCTTCATAAATAGTCATCAAATCAAGCAAGCTCTGACTAGGATGTTGTCCCGAACCATCTCCACCATTGATGATGGAAGTCGTAATTGATGGACTCGCAATCAACTCTCTGTAATAGTCGACCTCTGGGTGGCGAATCACACAGACATCCACTCCTAGAGCAGATAGAGTCAAGATGGTATCATACAATGTCTCACCCTTATTGACCGAACTAGTCTTCACATCAAAGTCAAGTCGTTCCAGCCCCAGCTTAATCTCTGCCACTTCAAAGGACTTATGTGTCCGTGTAGAATCTTCAAAGAAGAGATTCGATACGATAGGTTTGTTCTCGTAGGGAAGTTGGGCTCCGTCTTTAAACTCGATCCCTCGTTTGATCAATTTCATCACTTGATCGACAGTGAGGTCTTCCATGGAAACCACATGGTTCAATGCTTGTTGATTTTCTGACATGGCTACTCCTTCAGCTTTCTAAGCTTCTTCAGTAATCAGAACTCTGTCTTGGCCATCAAGTTCTGTCATCTCTACGATAATTTCTTCAGAACGACTGGTTGGGATATTTTTCCCAACGTAATCTGGACGGATAGGCAATTCTCTATGTCCACGATCGACGAGAACTGCTAAACTCACGCGCGCAGGACGACCATGGCCGACAATGTTATCAATAGCGGCGCGGATGGTACGGCCTGTATAGAGTACATCATCCACCAAGATAACTTCACGGTCTGTCACATCAACAGAAATCAAAGAAGTATCTTCTCCGCTTTTAACATCATCACGGAAAGGTTTGGTGTCCAATTCCACAACAGGAACAGTGATATTTTCCAACTGCTCCAAGCGTTCTTTGATACGATGAGCGATGAAAACACCACGCGTTTTTATCCCAGCTAGGATAATTTTATTCAAATCTTTATTGCGCTCGATAATCTCATAAGTAATTCGCGTAATCGCTCGTTTGACAGTCAATTCGTCTACAACTTCTTTTGTCTTCATGACAAACCTCCAAAAAGAAAAGTCTCCTTCTACAAGGAGACTTGAAATGTATAGCCAAGCGAGCCTTACTGTAAACAGTATAGACTTCACCCTTCTACTTTATCGCGCTCCTTGCCTGCCTCACGGGACAGGTTTAAAGGACTATTTAGTTATCATTTACTATAGCACAAAGCACCCTTAAAATCAAGCAAAAACTTTTTCAGAGTCCCCTTAAACATTACTAAAATCATATAATTGGGGATAGTGGTCACATTCTGGATTTTTGGGATGGCAGATAGCTCGTCCAAAGTAAATCATGGCCTGGTGGGCTGCTAACCATTCTTCTGGTGGCAGAACGTCCATGACACGTTTTTCTACTTCAAGTGGCGTAGCTGATTTTTTAACGATATCGTGATGCTTACAGATACGCTCCACATGAGTGTCCACTGCAAAAGCTGGAATTCCAAAGCCCACGCTCATGACAACATTGGCTGTCTTACGACCAACACCTGCTAGACTTTCTAATTCTTCACGTGTCTGAGGGACTTGACCATCAAAATCATCTAGTAACTGTTGGGCACATTTTTTAAGGAATTTAGCCTTATTTCGATACAGTCCCAGACGAGAAATGTGTGAAGCAATTTCACTTTCAGTTGCGACAGACATGGCTTGAGGCGTTGGAAAAGCAGCAAAGAGACCTGGTGTAGCCTTGTTGACTGCAGCATCTGTCGTCTGGGCTGACAACATCACTGCAACCAATAGTTCAAAGTGATTGGTAAAATCAAGACTAGGCTTAGCATCTGGAAAAAGGGCAATAATTTCCTCTATGACATGACGGGCACGTTTCTTAGATAAAACCATCTACTCGTCTCCATCAAACAGTCCTTGCAAGCCAGCAAATGGACTGTTTTCTTCTTTCTTGACTGCTTGTTGGGCTTGGTATTCATCTTCAGTCATGATTTGCCAGTCATTTCCTGACACAAAACCTTGGCCCGCCTCTTCTTCTGCCGTCAAGACCTTGATTGGGATATTGAGCAGAATATTATCTGCTACGCTCTCAGCAAGGTCTATTTCCCCATTTTCGATAGGCAAGACCAAGTCATCATCAAGAACTTCCTGGTCCAGTTGGTTGGTCGCTCCTTCCATGAAAACTTCTGTGACTGGATAAGACTCAGCCAACTCAACTGGTTCCATACTACGACTGGAAGCAAGAACAATGGTATAAGATAGCTGATAGTCTAAGAAATATAGACGGTCTTCGTACTGCACCTTCCCCACTGCAAGGATATCTTTGACATCTAAAATTTCTTGATTCCGTTTACGCAAGTCTGCGACAAGGTCTAAAGCTTGTTCAAAATGCAGGCCTTCAGGTTGCTTACGAATTTCTTGAATGTTTAACTTCATATTTCCTCCATAAAGATGTACTCACTTGATTATACCATGAAAAGGCTATAAGTCAGCCTCCCAAACTTTGATATTAAAATCTCATTTTTTAACATATTTACTATGACAAACTTTCCTATTAGTGCTATACTATAGGCAAGAATACATCAGAGCAAGGAGGATGCTCATATGGAAGACAAAGCACTCATCACTGAAGCTTACCAACTCCTTTCCGAGTTAAATAAAAGCTACCAAAGTTGCAAACAAGGTACAGCCGATGATTTCCGTCTACAAGAACTGCTGAACAGCACTCTCAAAGAACTTAAAAAAGCGGAAAAGCTTGACAATAGTATCTTAATCGACCTTGAGAAATTTTACCAACGCACCAGTCTTCTGATTGGATTAGGGAGCCTAAAACTAAACGATCCAGCACGCACCGCTTGGCGAAACTATGACAAGTTCCATTACGAGCACGTCAAACACGTACTAACTTTTTATGGACCTGTTTTTGGATTTTAGAGTTTAAAATTTTGAATTTACTATTGACAAAATATCCTTAAAGGTATAGGATAGAGGTACTAATACTCGGAGGTAAGGGAGACATGAAAAACTAAGTCTATCAAATAAAGAACTTTATTTAGTAGATCTTGTTTTTTGTCTCTTTTTGCATGCTCTTTTTGTACTAGATTTTCTAGTATCTTGTCCTCATTGAAAATCGAAAAACTAGAAAGCTATGCTCCTCTTGGGTTGGGTTAGGCAGCTCCAAGCTAGTTTGACGAGTTTTTCAACGAGGATAATAGAGTTTTGGACAGTGACTTTGGGCTCTACTAGATAAAGTAGAGCTTTTTGTTATGCACTATCGACATTCTAGAAAGGGCAACAATATGATAAAAATCAACCATCTAACTATCACGCAAAACAAAGATCTACGAGATCTTGTATCTGACCTAACCACGACTATCCAAGACGGGGAAAAGGTTGCTATTATTGGTGAAGAAGGAAACGGCAAATCGACTTTACTACGAGCTTTAATGGGGGAAGCATTACCTGATTTTACTATCAAGGGCGACATCCAGTCTGACCTTCAATCACTGGCCTACATTCCTCAAAAACTCCCCGAGTTCCTGAAAAATAGGACTCTACATGACTACTTCTTTTTGGATTCTGCTGATTTAGACTACAGTATTCTTTATCGTTTGGCGGAGGAATTGCACTTTGACAGCGACCGTTTTGCTAGCGACCAAGAAATTGGCAGTCTATCAGGGGGCGAAGCTTTGAAAATTCAGCTCATTCACGAGTTAGCCAAACCTTTTGAGATTCTATTTTTAGATGAACCTTCAAATGACCTTGACCTTGAGACGGTTGATTGGCTAAAAAGGCAGATTCGAAAGATTAGGCAAACTGTTATTTTCATTTCCCATGATGAAGACTTTCTTTCTCATACGGCTGATACTATTGTCCACTTGCGACTGGTCAAGCACCGAAAAGAAGCGGAAACGCTAGTCGAGCATTTAGACTATGATCGCTACAGTGAGCAGAGAAAGGCTAATTTTGCCAGACAAAGTCAGCAAGCTGCTAACGACCAGAGAGCCTATGATAAAACCATGGAAAAGCATCGCCGAGTCAAACAAAATGTAGAAACTGTACTTCGAGCTACCAAAGACAGTACTGCTGGTCGCCTATTGGCTAAAAAGATGAAAAATGTTCTCTCTCAAGAAAAACGCTACGAAAAGGCAGCTCAGTCCATGACCCAAATGCCACTTGAAGAGGAACAAATCCAACTTTTCTTTTCAGACATCCAACCATTACCGGCTTCTAAAGTCTTAGTCCAACTGGAGAAGGATAGTTTGTCCATTGACGAGTGCATTTTAGTTCAGGAGTTACAACTAACGGTCCGTGGCCAAGATAAAATCGGTATCATCGGGCCAAATGGTGTTGGAAAATCAACTCTGTTAGTCAAGTTGCAACAACAGCTCAGCACCAAAAGAGAAATATCGCTTGGTTTTATGCCACAAGATTACCATAAAAAACTGCAATTGGATTTATCTCCAGTAGCCTACCTCAGCCAAACTGGACAAAAAGAGGAACTACAGAAAATCCAATCTCACCTAGCCAGTCTCAATTTTAGCTATCCAGAGATGCACCATCAAATCCGTTCCTTATCTGGTGGTCAACAAGGCAAACTCCTTCTGTTGGAATTAGTCCTGCGCAAACCAAACTTTCTACTTCTAGATGAGCCCACACGAAACTTTTCTCCCACTTCCCAACCTGAAATCAGAAAACTCTTTGCCTCCTATCCCGGCGGTCTGATCACTGTTTCGCATGATCGACGTTTCTTAAAAGAGGTCTGTACGAGTATCTATCGTTTGACAGAAAATGGTTTGGAAGTCGTCGCTTTACAAGATTTATAAATGTTGAACATAGCAAAAATCCAGAGATAGCCTCTGGATTTTCTTACATCTGTTTCAAGCGTTCGATTCGTTCTGAGATAGGTGGGTGGGTATAAAAGAGTTTTTGAAGTCCCCCACCTTTCTTGGGATCATTGATATAAAGAGCGCTGCTGGCATCGTCAACATGGTGATGCATCGGCTCGCTATCCTCCAACTTACGCAAGGCATTGATCATCCCTTGAGGATTACGAGTCAGCTCCACACTGGATGCATCCGCTAGAAATTCCCTCTGACGGGAAATGGCAAGTTGCACCAAGGTTGCTACGAGAGGTGCTAGAACAATGGCTAAGAGAGAGATAGCAAGCATGATAATCTCCAAACCATTTCCATCGCGATCATTATCACTCCGTCTGCGATCAGCGCCTCCCCACCACATCATCCGTCCTGCCATACTAGACAGAAGGGTAATGGCACTTGCAAGGGCAACAGCAATGGTCGAAATGCGGATATCGTAGTTTCGGATATGACTGACTTCATGCCCCATAACAGCTTCTAGCTCCTCACGATTCATGATAGCCAGAAGACCCGAAGTGGCTGCGACAGCTGCATTCTGCGGATTCGAACCTGTCGCAAAGGCATTTAAAGAAGAATCCTCAATGATGAAAACACGCGGCATGGGAATCTGAGCGACCATGGCCATATCTTCTACTACATGGTAGAGGTCTGGTGCTGTTTGCTCATCAACCTCACGCGCCCCATTCATAGACATAACAATCTCTGTCGATTGAAAGATCATGGTCAGAGCGTAGATAAGACCAATAATCAAGGCAATAATCATGCCACCAAGACCTGAGCGCATGAAGAGATAACCAACCGCATAACCAACCAAGGTCAAGAGTAGGAAGAAAACCAGCAATAAAATCCAAGTTTTTCGTTTATTGCTCGCAATTTGATCAAACAACATCTTAGTCACCTAAACCGCTAAAGTCAACTTTAGGAACTGCCTTTTCCTCTTCAGGTGTTTGAAGGAAGTCTGCAGCTTTAAAGCCAAATAGTCCTGCGATGATGTTGCTTGGGAAACTTTCAAGTTTTACATTGTAGTTGCTGACAACACTGTTGTAGAGTTGGCGAGAGTAAGAAATTTTATTTTCTGTATTGGTCAACTCTTCTTGCAATTTGATAAAGTTAGCACTAGCTTTCAAGTCTGGGTAATTCTCTGCTACTGCAAAGATACCAGAAATCTGGCGGGTAAGGGCATCACTGGCCTTCATAGCTTCTGCCGGTGAAGTTGCTGCGGCTACTTGTCTACGAAGTTCTGTTACTTTTTCCAAGGTAGAACCTTCATATTTCGCATAGCCTTTGACTGTTTCAATCAAGTTTGGGAGGAGATCATTACGACGCTTCAACTGAACATCGATCTGGCTCCAAGCCTCCTTGGTCTGCATACGATTTTTAACCAAACCGTTATAGCTAACAATCACAAAAATAACAATCAGAGCCAAAACTCCAAGAATAATCCAAGTCATAATCTTATTCCTTTCTGCTTTTAGATTACTACCAGTATATCAAAATTTTAACGAATATGGTAAAATAAGATGATACTAGAGAAGGAAACTACTATGAAACCAGAAACATTTTACAGCCTACTAGCTGAGCAAAATCTTCCACTTTCTGACCAGCAAAAGAACCAATTTGAACGCTATTTTGAGCTCTTGGTCGAGTGGAATGAAAAGATTAACCTGACTGCTATTACAGACAAAGAAGAAGTTTACCTTAAACACTTTTATGATTCGATTGCACCCATCCTACAAGGCTTGATTTCAAATGAAACTATCAAACTTCTTGATATCGGAGCAGGGGCAGGATTTCCCAGCCTTCCTATAAAAATCCTCTATCCTCAGTTAGATGTAACCATCATTGATTCGCTAAATAAGCGCATCAACTTCCTCCAACTATTGGCTCAGGAGCTGGATTTGGACGGTGTTCACTTCTACCATGGACGGGCAGAAGACTTTGCCCAAGACAAGAACTTCCGTGCCCAGTTTGATGTGGTGACGGCTCGTGCGGTTGCCCGTATGCAGGTTTTGTCTGAGCTGACCATTCCCTATCTTAAAGTCGGTGGCAAACTATTGGCACTCAAGGCCAGCAATGCTCCTGAGGAATTGCTAGAAGCCAAGAATGCCCTCAACCTCCTCTTCAGCAAGGTCGAAGACAATCTCAGCTACGCCCTACCAAATGGAGATCCGCGCTACATCACTGTCGTCGCAAAGAAAAAGGAAACACCTAACAAGTACCCAAGAAAGGCTGGCATGCCCAACAAACGCCCACTTTAAACAATAGTGCACCCTTGTTTAAAGTTCAGAAAACAATTTACAAAATCAGCCTCGCTTTATTATTTCTAGGATCGGGAAAAATTCGTTTACAAAACGAACCTCGCTCTCGCATTTCCGGGCTCGGGAAAAAATGATTTACAAAATCATTTTTTTCTGCTATACTATCACAAGCAAAGGTTTTTAATGTCATCCTGTGAGGTGACGAAGGCGCAGATTTATATAAATTTTTAAAAGATAGCTATTTTTTAAAAAGTCTTACTCTGAGGGCCTATTGCTGCAAAATAATGGGCTCTTTTTTGGTGCCCAAAAGTGAGGTTTTTATGAAACAGGAATCAACTGTTGACTTGTTACTAGACGTTGATCAACGTCCTTCTGCTGGTAAAGGCATTCTTCTAAGCTTCCAGCACGTGTTTGCTATGTTTGGTGCAACCATTCTCGTTCCCTTAATTTTGGGAATGCCCGTATCGGTTGCTCTCTTCGCATCCGGTATTGGAACACTTATCTACATGATTTCTACTGGCTTTAAGGTTCCAGTTTACCTAGGTTCTTCATTCGCCTTTATCACGGCTATGTCTCTAGCCATGAAAGAAATGGGGGGCGATGTATCTGCCGCTCAAACTGGGGTTATCCTGACTGGTTTAGTCTATGTCCTTGTAGCAGCAAGTGTTCGTTTTGCTGGTACGAAATGGATTGACAAACTCTTGCCACCAATCATTATCGGACCTATGATCATCGTTATCGGTCTTGGTCTTGCTGGTTCTGCTGTAACGAATGCTGGACTCGTAGCAGACGGAAACTGGAAAAACGCCCTTGTAGCCGTTGTTACATTCTTGATTGCCGCCTTTATCAATACAAAAGGAAAAGGTTTCCTTCGTATCATTCCTTTCCTCTTTTCCATCATCGGTGGGTACATCTTCGCTATGATGCTTGGTTTGGTTGACTTTACCCCAGTCCTTCAAGCCAATTGGTTTGAAGTCCCTGGTTTCTACTTGCCATTTAGTACAGGTGGAGCCTTTAAAGAGTACAACTTGTACTTCGGTCCTGAAACAATCGCCATCTTGCCAATCGCTATTGTAACCATTTCAGAACACATCGGAGACCACACAGTTTTAAGCCAAATCTGTGGCCGTCAATTCCTGAAAGAACCAGGACTTCACCGTACGCTTCTCGGTGACGGTATCGCGACATCTGTATCTGCTTTCCTCGGTGGACCAGCTAATACGACTTACGGAGAAAATACAGGGGTTATCGGGATGACTCGTATCGCTTCTGTCTCTGTTATCCGTAACGCGGCCTTCATCGCCATTGCTCTTAGCTTCCTAGGCAAATTCACTGCCTTGATTTCAACCATTCCAAATGCTGTGCTTGGTGGCATGTCCATCCTTCTCTACGGAGTTATCGCCAGCAATGGTTTGAAAGTTTTGATTAAAGAACGCGTTGACTTCAGTCAAATGCGTAACCTCATCATCGCAAGTGCCATGTTGGTACTTGGACTTGGTGGGGCTATCCTCAAACTTGGCCCCGTTACACTTTCAGGTACTGCTCTATCAGCCATGACAGGAATCATCTTAAACTTGATTTTGCCACACGAAAATAAAGACTAATCATCTATACAAACAAAATCCACTCAATTGAGTGGATTTTTTAATTACTTACTCTTTATTTCCAACAGTAAATCTTTCAATGAAATAATGGTTACGGCTAGTAAAATCATAGCCATACCGACAAAATCAATCGCATAAAACTGTTCCTTCATAATCAGAAAGGCAAAGAAAACGGCAGAAATTGGCTCTATGGAAGCCAATAAACTAGACTTAACAGGGCCTATCAGACTAGTTCCCTTTAGGAAAGCTGTATAGGCAAAGACCGTTCCGATGATGATAATCCCAGCAAATGCAAAGAGAAAATCTAAGCTGGTTGGTATGCTGGCTTGCAAAACTCCTGTGAAGGGAATAGCCACTACACCAGAAATAACCATCCCAACACCAATCACCAAAATACTGCGCCACTTCTTAATCAAAGCGATAGGAAGGATAATATAGAGGGCATAGGTCAAGGCAGAAAAGAGTCCCCAGAAAAGACCAGCAGGTGTGACCGACAACTGGTCGACTTTCCCATGCGTCGCAATCAGAAAAGTTCCTCCTATAGCCAATCCAATCGAAATAATCTCAGTCAGTGTTGGAGCTACCTTATCTTTCATACAGGTATAAACCAAAATCCCAACGGGGCATACATACTGGAGAACCGTCGCCGTGCCAGCATTGGTTTCCTGAATAGCAGAAAGATAGGCAAACTGGTTTAAGAAAAGTCCAAATAAGGCAAATAACAAGAGAGAGAAAAGGCTTTTTTTGTCTTTTAAAAAAGCAAGGAGTTTATCCTTTGCGGTCGCATAAGTTAAAAATACCAGAGCCAATCCAGCAATAATGAGCCGCAGATTGGTCAAGACTAGAGCGGAAATCCCGTGTGCCATCAGGTATTGGCCACTGGTTCCAGACAAACCCCAAGCAATCCCTGCAACTACTGTAAATAGAGTTCCTTTTACGGTCTTTGACATGCTTCCCCCTACTCTTCTTGGCGAATCATTTCCATGACTTGGTTTCGATCGACTATCCACTGAGCACGTTCATCCCTCTCATAAGTCCGATTGGATAGAAAGATAATAGCTTCTTGTTTATTACGATTCCACATGATAAAAGTTCCCGTATAACCCGTATGATCCAACCAATCACCTTCCAAATTCCAGGCCAAAGAGCGTTCCCTATCATCTAAGTCTGAAAAATTCTGTGTTAACTCTTCTGCAAATGAATCTTTTAAATAGTGCTCCAAAAAGAGTTTCAAATCAGCCACTGTAGAAAATAAACCTGCACTTCCAGCGTGCTTTCCAAGCACACGAGCCTTAGGATCATGAACGACTCCTGCTTTCTGTCCACGAACAGTTGGAACAGCACTGGTAACTGGTCCAAATCGGGTTTCTCCCATCTTCCATGGATCCAAAACTTGTTCTTCTATAATCTGATCCAAATCTTGGTTAAAGATTTTTTCCAAAAGAAAGCCCAAGAGTAAAAAGTGAACGTCCGAGTATAGGAAGGCCGGCTGACTTCGTCTGTTGAGGTGAAACATGGCTTTTCTCAATTCCTCTGCACTTAACTTGTCCCGATTAGGAATAAAGGGGTCCAGGTCTGTAGCATGGGTCAGAAGTTGTCGTATAGTGATATCGGGATAATCACACTCCGGTAAAAAATCCGTTACCGGTCGATCAATATCTAATTTGCCCTGCTGCCACAAGAAGATAAGAACCGTCCCCACTCCCACGACCTTACTCACACTAGCCAGATCATAAACCAAACCACTCTCGGTCTTCAAGCCCCGTTCTGGATCACTCAATCCTAGATAAGACTCTTTCCATTCACCATCCTTATAATACGCAAAAGAGGCCCCGGGATAAATCCCTGCCTCGATTTGATTTTCTATTTTTCTTAGAATTTTTTCCAACTTCATGCTTCTTCAAACCACAATTCAATGTTATTGGTATCTTTACCAAGGAAGAATTTTTCAGACTTAGGGACAAAGTAGCCTGTCTTTTCAAATTTCTGACGAAGACTGGTTAGATCAAAATTCTTGACTAAAAATTTCAACATCGTCAAGTCCCAAGTGACATTGTTTTCAACAGCCAAATCTGGTCCTTGCCCTTTAGTAAAGGTGATTGCTGGCGCTACTCCTTCAGGATCAAGTAAACTCTCGGTCCCTTCAGGTAAACGCAACTCCATCGAAACCTCAAATTGGCTCAAGTATTTTATACTTGTATTTGAATAAAATTCAGGAACAGTTTCCAGTGGAACCAAATCTCTTATATCATTTTCTGCATGAACAAGGATCACATCCTCTTCAGGAGAAGCAATCTCAAAAGCATACCCTCGATTTCCTTTAAATAAGCGAGGAAGAGACTTCATCTGAGAAAGAAGGGCCTCGATTTCAGAAGGTTTTTCAACCTTTATCAAGAGTCTAGCTAGCTTCTTAAGTCCTTCAACCCTGCGTGTTCGCATGCTTGGAGCCTCTTCTAAAATCAATCTCTCCGTAGCTGTCTGGTCGCCTAGGGAAAGAAAGGCAGACTCTTCCAGCAAAGGTTTCATCCCCAGGGTTTCAATGTAAAATCTTTCATTTAATTTTCGATTATTAACTTTCAAAGTCGGAACGATCCGAACAATCTCATTCACATTCATAAATTCCTCCAACTCTTTTATTTTAAAGGATTTTCGAATATTTTACAAGCCATATCTATTTTATTTAGAAATTTTATAACAAAAAAACTGGGATTCCCCAGTTTCATTTCTTATAGGTAAAGTAGTTTGAATAGTGCTACTGCTGCAATACCCGCTGCAATTGGAGCTACAACTGGAACCCATGCATACCACCATTTTGAATCACCCTTGTGTTGACCAAGAACTGATTTTGGAAGGAGTTCGTGAAGAAGACGTGGTCCAAAGTCACGAGCTGGGTTCAAACCAGGTCCAGTAGGTCCACCAAGTGAAGTTACCAAGGCCATTACTAGGAAACCAAGTGCCAAGTGTGCAACTGAGAGACCAGCAGCTGTATGTGGAGCTACTTGAGCTTTCACTGCCAATTCACTTAAATCAACAGTTTGTCCAGCTTGAGTAGCCATTTGTTTCATGTATTGAAGAACCTCAGCACCAAAGAAGTTTTTAGTCAAACCAAGTGCTGCAAAGAAAAGAACAAATGAACCTACAAACTCATTGAGGAAACCGTTAACAGTAGCTGCAAAACGTGATTCTTTTGTACCGTGGTCGATGCTTGAAATCGTTGAGAAGGTACCCAAGATATTGTTTGGATTTTCTGTTTTCAAGTAGTAAGGACGGTGAGTCGCTACAACCAAAGCTTGACCAAAGATTGCTCCCAAAACTTGTGCTAGGATGTAATATGGTACTTGCTCCCAAGAGAAAAGTCCACTAACAGCAAGTCCAAGAGTGAAAGCTGGGTTGATGTGGTTACCAGATACATTACCAAACATCAAGGCTGGGATCATAACCCCCATACCATAACCAACCGCGATAACGAGCCAGCCACTTTGGTGACCTTTCGTACCTTTAAGTTCAACGTTAGCAACTGCACCATTACCAAGAATGATCAAAATAGCAGTTCCCAAGAATTCTGTGGCATATTTAATAGCCCATGTAAAATCCATTTGATAGATTCTCCTTAAATTTTTTTAGACAATCCTTATTCTATCAATTTTTAAGCCTTTTAGCAATATCTTTTCTAAAAGAATCTATAGAAAACGCTTTATTTAACTTATCTTTAAGAAAAGGACAAAAGGAGTCAAACTCCTTTCATCCTAATCGTTATTCTTGACGTTGACCAAAGTCTACAATCATCTGCTCCATCTCTTGGCGACTTGGAGTGGTCAACATATAAAGGTAATCCCCTTGTAGCTCTGCAAAGGCTGCTGGCATGATTTTTTTGATCTTGAATTGCTGGCTGTATTTAGCAAGAAGGTCTTCTTCTGAATAGACATAGTTGGCATTTGCACGACGTGATGTAGCTAGACAGTATTGAGGTTCAAACTCTGATGCTGGGAACTCTTCTCCTGCAACAATCGCCGCATAACCTCGGTAGAGGTCCAAGGAATGAGCAAAGTTATAAACATCAATGGTAAAGCCACCTGCAGGACGGTTATTGTACTCAATGGCAATGTAGTCATCCCCGTCACGGAAAAACTCGATATGGAAAAAGCGTTCTCTCATTCCAAATTCTTTGACAATGGCCTCGCCATACTTGCGCAGTTTGGGATCCATATCCTTGAGCACATAGTAGGAATTGTCCATCTTATAAATCATCAGATCAAGTGGTGTATGGGCGTAGTCGAAAGTCGTTGAAAAGACGATGTTGCCATCCTTGTCCACAAGTCCGTCAAAAGTACAGATCTCGCTAGAAGTGACAAATTTCTCAAAGAAATACACGGTTGAATGGTCCCATTCAGCCTTAAAGTGATTTACATCGTCTTCTGTCTCAAGCTTAAAGGTTGCTGCCGCTCCCACTCCATTGTCAGGTTTGGCAATCATTGGTAGACCGATTTCTTTCACAGCTTTATCCACATCTGCTTCCGTCTGGATAACAGCACCAGGTACCACAGGGACGCCTGCTTTTTTGAAAAGTTTCTTCATCTCAGACTTAAACTTGGTCTTTTTGAGATCCCCTGGTTTGGCACCAAAGACATTGAATTGTTCTCTGAGTGTTGCGTCCAGCTCAAGCCAGTATTCATTGTGGGACTCGATGCGGTCGATTGGTCCATGCTTGTAGAAAAGAAAAGCTACTGCACGCTTGACTTCGTCTATGTTCTCAAGATTGTCCACACGGAAATACTCAGTTAGGCTATTTCGCAAAGGTTCATCTAGTTGTTCGTAGGGCTCCTGACCAATTCCCAAGACTGTGATGCCTTTATTAGCTAGCTCGATGGTAAACTGTTGAAAGTTTTGCGGATAGTAGGGAGAAATAACAAGGTAATTCATAGGCAACTCCTTTTATAGATACAGGTGTCCAAGAAAATAGGGCATTTGTTTACGCCACCATTCCCAGTCGTGGGCGACATCGTGCCCCCATTCAGCAAACCAGGCTGGAATTTGTTTCTGGTCAAAGGCTTCTTTGAGCTTGTAGAAAGATGGCAGACCATCTTGTTCCCAGGCACCGAGACCCGTGCAAACGACGATTTCTGCCTGACGGTAACGATCGATAAACCAGCCGTCGTTTTGATTCCAGATATAATCTACTGGCGAGTTTTGGTAAATAGCATCATCATTGTAGTAATCACCGACAAAGAAACGTGCGTCATAAACACCACTGAGGGCAATCACCTTGGTAAAGACATCTGGATGCTGGAGGAAGAAATTGAGTGCATGGTAAGCCCCCATCGAGCAACCTGTTGTCATCATGCCATCAAACCAACCTGTCTTGTGCTTGATAAAAGGAATGGCCTCCTCAATCACATAGCGTTCGTAGGCACGGTGCATCTCTACTTGGTCATGACCATTTTTCCAAGTAGCCAACCAGCTCTCGCTGTCCACACTGGATAGGGTAAAGAACTGGACACGCCCCTCCTCGATAAAGGAAGCGCAGGCATCAATCATGCCAAAATCATAGTATTCATTGTGACTGCCACCAGATGAAGCAAAAACCACAACTGGAATCCCAGCGTGTCCATAACGGTTGAGGTACATTTCACGGTTGAGGTGACCACTCCAGTGGCTGAGGTTTTCAATATGCATTGGCTTTCTCCTTTCCTAACTTACCATTTCTCAGCAAAAAATCGAAGACAGTCTGGTAAATTTTCCGACCATGGAATCTCACTATGGATAGCACCAGACTGAACTTTCAAAACAAGATTATCCAAGTGTATTCCACCTGCAATCAAATCATGATAATAGCGAAGCGATGAGTCGATATAGGCTTGCTTGATATTGCCAGCCATCAGAGTCTTGTCCGTATCATCTGCTTCTTCCGTTCCAACATAGATAAAAATGCGCTGTTCAGGCGACAATTTCTTGCGCTCGATATAGCGGTTAAAGGCTTCTTGGTGAAGCCAGTTAGCAGATGAGAAGACACCTAGACAACCAATTCGGTCTTGGTATTCTAGTCCGATAAACTGGGTAATATTGCCTCCTAGTGAAGAGCCAATCATAGCCGTATGCTGCCGATCAGCTTTAGTACGGTAGGTCTCATCAATAAAAGGCTTGACCACCTCCATGACAAACTCGGCATACTCCACACCCTTACCGCCAAACTGCTGGCCTGGAATAGGGGATTCTTGGAATTTCCAAGCCGCATACTCATGCATCCGCCCCAAACCATCATTGTCGATGGCTACAACAATCATGCGACTGATGTCAGGGTTCCGCTTAATGGCTGGAATAATCTTCCAAGAGTGTCCGATATAGGACTCCTTGCTGTAAAAGACATTTTGCCCATCATGAAAGTAAACAACAGGGTAAAAACGATCTGTGTCTTTCTCGTAGTCTTTAGGCAGAAGAACACGCACACGACGCTCCTTTCCTGTATAAGGAACCTTGAGTTTGTGTTCTTTCATTTTTAAGTAAAAGTAGGAATGATTCATTGTCAGAAAACTCTCTATATTCAAAATTTTATCTCATTATACCATAAAAATAGAAAAAAAGTCAGCAATTGTCCATTTTAAGGATAAATAACTAACTTTTTTCATTTGTTTTTCTAAATTCTTCTGGATTTTCTGATTAGAGGAGATTGTCAATCAAGTTATCAACTTCATCTTTTTTTGCTTGAGGTGTAATCTCAGTAATCATGATACCAGCCACTGCTCGCTCAACTAAGCCTTCAACATCCATGCGTTTTTCATACTGCTCTGCATTCTTAATCTTAGGATTGGTCTTGGGACGGTCAGGCGCAAAAATAGTACAGCAGTCTTCAAAGGGTTGGATAGAAATGTCAAAGGTATCGATTGCCTGGGCAATGTCAATGATTTCCAACTTGTCCATCGTAACCACAGGGCGGATGATGGGAGTGTTGGTCACAGCATTAATAGCCTGCATACTTTCAAGAGTTTGGCTCGCTACTTGACCAAGACTTTCCCCATTAATGATAACTAAACCATTTCGCACTTCACGGATACGGTCGGTAAGCCGCATCATAAAACGACGGGTCAAGGTCATGAGGTAGGCTTCTGGCGCTTTAGCCTTGATTTCTTCTTGAATCTCTGTGAAAGGCACCTCGATAAACTGGATATTCCCACCAAACTTGGTCAATTTTCGAGTCAAATCGTGTGCTTTCTTGAGGGCACCAGGACTAGTATATGGCGGGCTGGCAAAGTGAACCGCCTCAATATCTACTCCACGTTTAAGGGCTAGATAACCTGCTACAGGCGAGTCAATACCCCCTGATAACATGAGCATCCCCTTACCAGAAGTTCCCACAGGCAAGCCACCTGCTCCACGAATAGTTTCATAAGAAAGATAAGCCGCTTCCTCACGAATCTCCACCTGAAGATTGATATCCGGATTTTTCATTTGAGCTTGGACATTTGGAATAGCTTCGAATACTGCTCCACCAAGTGTTTGGTTGAGTTCACGACTGTCGAGTTCAAAGTTGTGATCGCTACGCTTACTAGAAATCTTAAAGGTCATGCCTTCTTTATAGATGTCATTCATAATTTCTTGAACAGAAGACTTCAGAACTTCTACAGTTTTTTCAACCTTATATACTGGAGAAAAATTCTGAATCCCGAAGACTTGTTTGAGTGATTCTGCCACTGCTGTGTAGTCGGCCCCATTCAGGTAAGCGTGGGCACGGTCGCGATCTGCGGTTACCTTAACTTGTGGATAAATAGACAATATGTCCGAAATATTATTACGAAGTTTATTGATGAAACGCATACGGTTTTTACCTTTTGTTGAAAGCTCCCCGTAGCGAATCATAATTTCTGAATACTGCATGAATGCTCCTATCTTACTTTTCTAGTTTGATTGTAAATTAATTTTAGCTTGGTCAAGAACTGCTCGACCTGACTCATATCATTTTCTAGGTCTAAGCTGAGGCGTACTGTTGACTGGGCCTTATCCTTGTCCACTCCCATGGCAATCAAGGTACCTGCAGGTTTTCCTGCCTTGGACGAACAAGCAGAGGTTGTCGAAATGAAAATGTCATAGTCTTCAAAAGCGTGAACAATGACTTCACCACGAACACCTTTAATCCCAAAAGTCAGGATATGAGGGGCAAAGTCTGCCTCATCTGAAAAGACAAAAATATCTGGATAATCCAGAAGGGCTTGACGAATGACTGCCTTCATTTGCCCTGTCTTACTAGCAAAGATAGCTAACTTTTCCATAGATAAACGGAGAGCTTTGGCTGTCGCTGCAATCCCTGCCACATTTTCAGTTGTCGAACGATAATCACGTTCTTGGGCACCACCTGTTAAAAGAGGCGTAATCTTCTTGCCAGACTTGATATAGACAAAACCAACACCACGAACTCCGTGGAACTTGTGACTAGAGAAGGTCGCGAAATCCACTCGTTCTGTCAGATACTTTTCGGTCGGAATCTTGGCAAGCGCCTGAACCGCATCAACGTGGAAGGAAATAGTCGGCTTGTCTGCTAACAGTTCTGAAATAGCTTGAATAGGTTGAATAGAGCCAATTTCATTGTTCACAGCCATGACGGAGACGAGGGTCGTATCAGGACGTATCAAACCTGCTAACGCCTCAACATCCACAAACCCTTTCTCATCAACTGGAGCAAAATCTATCTCAAAACCTTGACTTTTCAGCCAGAGGGCTGACTCTTTGACTGCTGGATGTTCAATGGCTGATACAATGATGTGCTTGCCAAACTGGGCTTTTTCAAAGGCCACACCCTTGATGACCCAGTTATCTCCTTCTGTACCACCAGAAGTAAAGAAGATTTCATCACTTTTCTTCCCAATCAAATCTGCAATTTGCTGCCGGGAAGCATCTAAAATTCGTGTTGCCTGATCTCCCAAACGATGGAGACTAGACGGATTTCCTACAATTTTTGAAGCGACCTGCATGTAGGTCTCAAGGGCTTCCGGATAAGGCTTGGTCGTTGCCGAATTATCAAAGTAGATCATGTTTTCTCACGCTTTCTAAAATCACTCCTTCTATTGTATCACGAAAAGAGACCTGCGACAAGAAAGGGAGGTTTCTCTTTTTTTAAGATTTTTTTAAAGAAATGAGGTATAATAAATCATAATTAAAGGAGAGTATCATGTCTAACTATCGTAGAACTTCAAAACCAAAAACAGAACACATCAAAAAGGGATTTACTGTCTTTCAAAAAACGATTGCTACCATCGGCAGTATCCTTGGCCTCATCACCGCTACTATCACCATTATGAACGCCATGGATAATAACAAAAACAACAAAAAAGAACCGACGACAACCCAAACAACTGTTGTCAAGGAGATTCAAAAGGAATCCCCTCAGGAAAATACTACTCCTAACAAGGACAACACTTCTACTAAAGAAAATACCTCGCAAGAAGAAACTTCTCAATCCAATAAAAAAGAGGAGAAAAAAGAAGAACAGAGAACAACAACTCAGGACTCTTCTACACCAGCTACAAATAAAGAAACAAGCGATAATGGAACACAGTCAAATACGACGAGTTCTGAAACTAAAACGAACCAGTAATCAAAAAAATAACTTCTTTCCAAACTTGGAAAGAAGCTATTTTTTTATTGTTGCAATACTTTTCGTGGTTTGGTTCCTTCAGCTGGACCGATAACACCTGCCATTTCGAGTTCTTCCATAAGGCGAGTCGCACGATTAAATCCAACTGACAAACGACGCTGAATCATCGAAGCGCTAGCTTTCTGGGTTTCGATAACCAAAGCCTTGGCTTCTTCAAAAAGCGGATCGCCGCCAGCTTCTCCGTCAGAGATATCTCCTTCATTTTCAGGAACATCTCCTGGGTCAAAGCTTTCATCGTAGTCCGCATCCGCCTGAGCCTTGATGAAGTTTACGATACGTTCAACATCATCATCTGAGATAAAGGATCCTTGTAGACGGACTGGGTGATTTTCATCAATTGGTTTAAAGAGCATATCTCCTCGACCAAGCAGTTTTTCTGCTCCATTCTCATCCAAGATAGTTCGTGAATCTGTACCTGATGAAACTGCAAAAGCCACACGAGATGGGACATTGGCTTTAATGAGACCAGAGATAACATCAACCGATGGACGTTGCGTTGCGAGAATCATGTGAATCCCTGCAGCACGCGCCTTCTGTCCAAGACGAATGATGGCATCTTCCACTTCCTTGCTAGCCACCATCATGAGGTCTGCCAACTCATCCACAATGACAACAATCAAAGGAAGCGGCACTTGTTTGTACTCAGATTGGCTATTGAATTCCTCGACCTTGGCATTGTAGCCAGCGATATTTCGCACACCAACCTTAGCAAAGAGTTCATAACGATTTTCCATCTCATCCACGACCTTTTGCAAAGCCTTGCTGGCCTTGCGTGGATTGGTCACAACTGGGATCAAGAGATGAGGAATGTCATTATAAACCGATAGCTCAACCATCTTTGGATCCACCATCATAAACTTGACCTGGTCTGGTCTTGCTTTCATCAGAATGCTAGCGATAATACCGTTAACTGCAACTGATTTCCCTGATCCCGTCGAACCTGCAACAAGTAGGTGGGGCATCTTGGAAAGATCAAAGGTTCGAGCCGTTCCATTGACAGCCTTACCTAGAGGAATTTCGAGGAGATTTTCTGGTTTAGTCTGAGACTGTTCCCAGAGTTCACGGAAGGAGACGGTTGCAATCTCAGAGTTAGGCACTTCGATTCCGACTAAGGATTTACCAGGTATTGGAGCCTCAATCCGAACATCCTTAGCTGCTAGAGCTAGAGCTAGGTCATCTGCTAAGTTAGAAATGCGGTTCACTCGAACACCAACGGCTGGCTTGACTTCATACTTGGTAACAGATGGACCGATTTCAGCCCGTTCCACCGTTACCTTGATACCAAAGCTAGCAAAGGTTTCTTCTAGGATTTTGATATTTTCTCGAACAATCTTCTTTTCCTTGGATTGATCTTTGGGTTTATCTGGCGCAAAGAGTTGCAAGCTTGGCAGTTTGTATTCAAGGGCTTCTTTGGCAGAAAAATCAACCTGCACCTCTTCATCCTCAAAGTCTTCTTCCACATCTGGAACGTCAAAATCAGTTTGAGGGAGGATAATCTCCGGTTCGATCCACTCTTCCTCAGGAATTGGGGGGAAATCGTAGTCTGGTACTTCTGATAAGATTTCTCCCGTTTCAGGATCTACAGGAGGAAGCGGTAATGCATCCTGTTCTTCTTGTTCTCTCTGAATTCTTGCTGCTTCTTCAGCTTCTTGACGTGCCTTTTCTTCTTCTCTCTTGATGAAACGTTCCTGTTTTCTCTGTTCCTGTTTTTCCATGAATGATCTGAACTGCGCTCCAATAAAGGCTGCAACATCATAAATAGACCAAGGACTAATCAGGAGAATCCCAACTAAAATCAAGAGAACCCCAATAAAGTACGATCCGATATTGGAGAAAAGAAAGGCTATGGGGATATAAAGTCCGACACCAAGCAAGCCTCCACCAGCGAAGCTAGTCACCCGCATACCAGTCAGGTCCGTCATAACTTGAGCCAAGGTTCCTTTTAGAACTGCCTGCTCCAAGCCAAATTTCCAGACAAGATAGGCCTCAAAAATTAAGAGTAAGCCAGCGAAGATACAGAGAAATCCTGACAGAAGTCCTTCTTGCTTACGTATCCATTTAAATAGAAAGAGATAGATAAGGAGGGCACCTATAGCCACATAGGCCAAACTTCCAACCAACAGTCGAATGAGATTATAAAGGGTAATACCCGCCGCACCAAGCTTGAGGGCTGCAATAATCAACAATAAGGCAATCCCTAAGGAAATCAACATCCTCTGAATAGCCTGTTTTCTTTCGAGTTCTGCTTTAGACGGTCTCCGTCTTGTTTTTGTAGTATTCTTGTTTGCCATTCTTCTATTATAACATATTTCACAGCCATTTCGAATAGAGAAAAAGATTGCACCAAATGGTAACAATCTTTCTATTCTAATCCATTTTATGCTTGTGGTTTGCGTAGGTAACCATAAACCACACCACTTACGATTGCACCAACCAAGACAAAGGCAAGGTAGAGAAGGGCATTTGAAGTAAGAGCGATGACGAAGATTCCTCCGTGTGGCGCCATGAGTTTGATTCCTGCAAGACCAACGAGTCCACCTGCTACTGCTGAACCAAGGATAAAGCTTGGAATCGCACGAGCTGGGTCTGCTGCACCAAAAGGAATTGCTCCCTCAGTGATAAATGACAAGCCCATGATGATGTTTGTCAAACCAGAGTTGCGTTCTTCCTTAGTGAATTTATCTTTGAAAAGAAGGGTTGCGACAAAGATAGCAAGTGGTGGCACCATTCCTCCAGCCATAACTGCTGCCATGGCTACAGAACCACCTGAAGAAACAGTTGCTGCAAGCGTACCTGTACCAAAGACATAGGCCGCTTTATTAACTGGACCACCCATATCAATAGCCATCATTCCACCAAGAACGATACCAAGAAGGACAGCTGAACCGCCTCCAAGACCGCCTAGGAAGTCATTCATCGCAGTGTTGATTGCTGCCATCGGGATGTTAACAGCTAGCATGACAAATCCTGTTAAGATTGTTCCAAGAAGTGGCAAGAGAAGGATTGATTTAGCACCTTCAAGTGAACGAGGAACTTTAACGTATTTCTTGATAGCAAGAACTAAAGCACCTGCGATAAATCCACTAACAAGGGCACCTAGGAAACCGGATGAGACACCTGCAAGAGTTGAAGTTGCTTCACCACCTGCGGCATAAGAAATTTTACCAAAGGCAAAACCTTCTTTAGCAATAGCACCAGCCACGAAACCAGCTACTAAACCTGGTTTTTCAGCGATAGAGTAGGCTACGTATCCTGCAAAAACTGGAAGCATCAAGCCAAAGGCTGCTCCACCAATTTTCATGAACATAGAAGCTAGTTCATGGTAGGATCCGAGATTGCCAAGACTATCTTGTGGCACACCCATAGCACCATCAATCAAGAAAGCAAGGGCAATCATGATACCACCACCGATAACGAATGGCAACATTTGAGATACACCACTCATCAAGTGTTTGTAGAAGGCACCACCAAGACTTTGTTTTTCATTGCTTGCTGTTGCGGCTTTTGCTCCATTAGTAGCACGATAAACTTCAGCATCTCCTGAAAGAGCCAAGTTGATCAATTCTTCCGTCTTACGGATACCGTCTGCAACTGGACGGTTAACCAAAGGTTTTCCATCGAAACGATCCATCTCAACAGCCTTGTCAGCAGCGATGATAACAGCTTTGGCCTTGCGAATGTCTTCTGCAGTTAGTTGGTTCCCAACACCACTAGCTCCGTTTGTTTCAACCTTGATCCCAACTCCCATTTCAGCAGCCACTTTTTGAAGGGCTTCTTGGGCCATGTAAGTGTGGGCAATACCTGTCGTACAAGCTGTAACAGCTACGATAAAGTCGCCAGAGTCATTGGCAGGTGCTTGAACAGGTTCCTCAGCTTTTTCTGAAGCTTGGTCAAAGAGTTCGATAACTTGATCTGCAGATGTTACTTGACGAAGTTTGTCAGCGAAACCATCTTTCATCAAGTATTGAGATAATTCTGCCAAGGCTGCTAAGTGAGTATCATTGGCACCTTCTGGAGCAGCAATCATGAAGAAGAGGTCTGTTGGTTGCCCATCCAAGCTTTCGTAGTCAACACCCTTGTTTGACTTAGCAAAGAGAACCGTTGCTTCTTTGACAGCAGAGTTTTTGCTGTGAGGCATAGCGATTCCATCCCCCAATCCAGTGGAAGTAAGAGCTTCACGCGCTAAGATTCCTTCTTTAAAGGTTTCAAAATCTGTCACATAACCGTGATCCACCAAACTTTTAATCATCTCTTCAATGACAGCTGTTTTTTCAGTTGCTTGCAAATCCAGCAACATGACACCTTTTCTCAATAGGTCTTGAATTTTCATCGTTTTTCTACCTCAACTTTTTCATATGTTTCTTTAATAAAGTCCGCTGTTGCCAAGTCATCCGAGAAGGTCGTTGCTGTTCCACAAGCTACTCCCCATTTGAAGGCCTCTACTGCGTCTTTAGATTTGACAAACTCACCGGTGAATCCAGCGACCATAGAGTCACCAGCTCCCACTGAATTTTTGACTGTTCCCTTGATTGGTTTAGCGAAGTAAGCTCCTTCAGATGTGACAAGGAGTGCACCGTCACCCGCCATAGAGATAATGACGTTTTGAGCTCCTTTGGCCAGTAACTGACGAGCATAGTTCTCGATTGCATCTAAACTTTCGAGTTTCACTCCAAAGATAGCTCCAAGCTCGTGATTGTTTGGTTTAACCAAAAGTGGCTGGTAGTCCAAACTATCAATCAAGGTCTGTCCTTCAAAGTCACAAACCACTTGCGCACCAGTCTGGCGTGTCAAGGCAATCAAATCTTTGTAGATGACATTACCTAGATTCTTAGCACTTGAACCTGCAAACACAACCGTATCTTCTGCTGTCAGACTAGATAAAATAGCTTTCAATTCTTCTAGCTGAGCCAGTTCCACATTTGGACCAGTCCCGTTGATTTCTGTTTCTTGGTCTGCTTTAATCTTGACATTGATGCGAGTATCTTCTGCTACTTGGACAAAACGAGTCTCGATTTCTTCCTCTGAAAGGGTATCTGTGATAAATTTACCAGTAAAACCTCCGATAAATCCAGTCGCTGTATTAGGAATATCCAAGCGCTTCAAAACACGGCTAACATTGATTCCTTTCCCACCAGCATACTTATCATCACTGTCCATACGATTGACACTGCCGACTTGAACTTGCTCCAAGCGCACGATATAGTCTATAGATGGATTAAGTGTGACTGTATAAATCATACTTCTATTACCTCCGTTTTCTTCTTAATAGCCTGCAAGAGCTCATGCCCTTGACTTGTGATGACAATAGCGCGTTTAAGTGGTGCGACCTTGGCAAAGCAAGTTTGACCAATCTTTGACGAATCCACCAAGACATAGGTTTGTTTGGCATTCTCCAAAATGGCACGTTTCACAGCTCCCTCCTCCATATCGGGAGTCGTATAATAACCATCGTCCACACCATTCATCCCGATAAAGGCACGGTCAAAGTGCAATTGATTGATTTGGTTAAGAGCAACACCACCGATACATGCATCTGTTGCCATCTTGACACTTCCTCCAACCATGACTGTTGGAATCTGTTTTTCAACCAACTGAACCGCATGGTGAATGGAGTTGGTCACAACTGTGATATTCTTATTAACCAATTCCTTGATTAAAAAAGCAGTTGTCGTTCCAGCATCGATAAAGATAACATCTTTTTCCTTGATAAGAGAGGCTGCTTTCTGAGCCAGTAGCTTCTTCTCTTGAAGGTTTTTGACAGATTTTTCTTGGATGGTTTCTTCTTCCTGCAAGGAGTGGGGCAATTCTGCTCCACCATGCACACGGCGAAGTTTGTTTTCTGCCTCCAACTCATCCAAATCTCTTCGTACTGTCGATTCTGATGTTTCTAATAGACTAACTAATTTTTCTAGGGAAACTACATGATGTTGATTTAACTCTTCTAAAATCAGTTGCTTCCGCTCAGTTTTTAACACCAAACCACCTCCTGTTATCGTTTACACTATTCATTCTAGCACATTCTCTACCAAAGTCAAGCATTTTTTATCATTTTCTTTCAAATTCTATCATTTTTCTTATTTCCAAAATTTTTATTGCAAGATAAGTGGCTTTATGGTAGACTATTTGAGTAAGTATTGGAAGATTACTCAAGAGGCTTAAGAGGCCGTGTTGGAAACGCGGTAGGCGTGTAACAGCGTGCGTGGGTTCGAATCCCATGTCTTCCGTAGAATAAAGAAAAACTGCACCTTAATGCAGTTTTTTTATCGTTCTAAGAACAATATCTAGAAATGAAAAGCTGAGTTACTCTAACTATCACACCACATTTTTGTATCCTAATTCATAAAAAAACAAGTAGTTTATTAAGACTACTTGTTTTTCTTCTAAATCTTGTGATTAGATACTACTTTTATCTTTTTTATCTGAAGATTTGTCTGTTGATTTATCAGTGGATTTGTCTGAAGATTTATCAGAAGACTTGTCTGTAGATTTGCTCTTAGATTTTGTAGAGTTCTTACGATCAATCTTATCATATCCCTCAGTAGTATCCATTAACTCAGTTGATAAAGTACGATAATCTTCTTGAGAAATAAGCCAATTTCCATCCTTATCCTTGGTTAGTTTGATTTCTGTATCAAAATCTCCAGTAGTAAGAGGTGTAAGAGCAGCTTCAGCATCTACATCACTGTAGGTAGCAAAATCTTTTCTAAAGAGGTGTTCGTAAATCCAATATGTTACCAAAGTTTGGTAACGCTTGATATCAACATTTGATCCAGCTTGATTGTACTTACCTAGGTTATCAATACCCCCAATGAGAATCGTTAGAACTTCTCTGACTGATGAAGTCAAACCTTTAGAATGCAATTTTTTAGAGTTAAAAGTTACAGTTGCAGTATTGCCAGATTCATCAACCTTCACATCCTTAACAGTATAAGAACCGATATCCTGGATTAACTTGCGTTTCATCTTCAAGAAACCTGAAATGGTTTCTTCTGGTGTTTCTACAGGGAAATCTTTGTGCCATTGTACTGAGTAGGTAGACGCAGGTGAAAGACCTTCTTCTTTGATTTTTTCACTTGTTTGAACTGCAAATATGGCTTCAGTCCATTTTTCATAGGTTTCGCCATAAATCTTCTTAAATCGACTAGAGTCGCTAGTGAGAACTGAGTCTAAGAGAATTTCAGCATCTTTTGTAACTTTTTCTTTAACTTCTGCTGCTTCATCTTTTTTCTCAACTTGTTCCGTATTCTCCTTGTTATCAGAAGAAGCTTCAGATGACTGATTAGAAAATACCGAACATGCACCCAAGACAACTGTTGAAAGTGCTAAGATGCTTAGTAACTTGATCTTTTTCATGTTTCACCTCATTATGAAAATTTACTCTTGGAGACTACCTCCAAGGATAGTTGTTTAGAAAAACACTGGGTTTATCTAACGGAGAATGGGGGATTCGAACCCCCGCGCCAGTTACCCGACCTAACGATTTAGCAAACCGTCCTCTTCAGCCTCTTGAGTAATTCTCCACTAACACACTAAAGTAATAGGATACATCGAAGGATACAATTTGGAAAAAATCTACTGTATCCCTGTTCATAATGGAGCCGGTGGGAGTCGAACCCACGTCCAAACACCTGCTAACATATTTGTCTACAACCATAGGTTATGTATTGTTTTAACAGTCCCTCGACACATAACTCAAGCCTAGGAACTGCGAGTCTATTAATCTCTTATCAAACCACTAGACAAGGCTTGATCGTATCTCGCTAATCATAAGACCTGTCATTGAACACGAGCAATCCAAATCAGGTCACGCCTGCTGGTTTTTAGGCAGCTAGAGCGTAAGAAGTGTTATTTTTTGCAGTTATATTTAACTGAGCGTTTACGTCGCCACACGAGTTGCAAAATATGCCTCATAATGCCTGTCGAATCCGTAACGACCCCAGGATGTTAGAACTATTATAACCTATCTTCAAAAAAAATGCAAAATCAAGCAGTTTCTTTAGAAAAGAACTCCTTTTAAGGCTTCTGATAAGGCTTGATAACCCGCTATACTTAGATGAAGGCCATCCGTTGTATAGGCTGATTGGAGTTGTCCTTCTGTATCTATCAAACTATCATAAATTGGTACAAAATCTACCTGCATATAGGCGGATGCTAGAGCCTCATAGGCTTGATTCCATTCTCTAATCTTTTCATTGGTTCGGATATAAACAGTCTGCTTGTATTTCTCTCCCTCATTGACTGGCAGAATGGAAAAGAGCTTTATCTGTGACAGCGGAAATTCTCGAGCAATCGATTGGATCACGTTCTCAAGATTATCCAAAGCTTCATTCATGGAAATATCTTTTCCAATATCATTTGTCCCAATTAGGAGAACAATTTGATCCACAGCATCACCATAAAGATGGGCATCCAAATTCTCTAATAAAAGTCTCGTCTGGTAGCCTCGGATGCCACGATTAACAATCGTCTTGGTACCCCCAAACAACTCTTGCAGAGGGTAATACTCCACAATCGAATCACCAATAAAGATAATATCTGGCTCTAGAACAGAAACTTGATTCAATTCACGATACTTGGTTTGAATCTTTTCCTGCTCCTTTAAGAGCCAATTCTCTAATAACTGTACTGCCACCTTATCCCTCTTTCTCTAACCAATTTTCTAGGACCTGATAAACACCCGCCTGGCTGTTAGCTGGTGCTAGGGCAGTCGCAACTGCCTTGACCTCATCAGCTGCATTTTCCATGGCATAGCCAATTCCAGCCAGTTCTAACATTTCGACATCGTTTTCACTATCACCAAAGGCCATGATTTGTTCCGATTTCAAATTCCAGCGCTTGAGTAATTCTTCCAATCCCCATGCCTTGTGAATACCAGTTTGGAGGATGTCAATACACCCATAACCGCTAGAAACGGCTCTTATATGACCATTAAAGAGGTCATTGATTTCCTGCAAAACAGAACTAGAGCGTTCTTCACCAACAACCTACTCATCTTTAACACTCCACCGAAGAGGTCAGCTTGCAAGTCTTCCACAAAATTCATTCGTTGATAAAATTTTTCAATCATCTCTGGTGTCATAAATTTTTCTAGGTCTGTAAAAACAGTCCCTTTCTTGACAAAACCACCCTTCATACCTGTTACGACAAACTGATCTCGGCACTCTCTCCCTTTAAAATGAACTAAAGCCGTGTCAACCATAGCATCATCCCAGGTCTGCGCTTGAATCAGTTTATTGTTTTCAAAAATACGCGCCCCATTGGCAACGACCAGAACTACTCTACTCGCCAAGTGTTCTAGTAATTGCCTCATACGGTGAACTTCATTCCCCGTCGCAATGACAAAACGGATATCCCTTTGATCCAGCTGATCTAAAATCTTTTCCAAGCGGGGTAGATCTAGCTGCCCTCTCGGGTCTAGCAAGGTTCCATCCATGTCTGTTGCAATTAATTTAATCGTCATCATATCTCCTTTAGGGCAAGTGCCTACCACTTCAACCCTACATGTTCATTCATTTCTTTATAGGCCGTGTCAATTCGTTCCTTGGTCGCCTCGTCCAACTTGTCACGGTGACTGCCTCCCTCGATGAAGTCCTCTAGGATATAGGTCTGATAGAGGAAGAGCGGATAGCCTTCTGGAGAGTAAGTCCCTTTGGGTGTTCGATTGACCCAAGTAGGATGCGCTTTGGCCGTTTCAATCCTAGTCTTGCTATCTTTTTTCTTAATGGTCACATCCATGAGAACACCGCGCTCCGTCCACTTGGCATTTTCCTCGTCTTGCATGGTTTCAATGCGTTGATTTGAGAGGAAATTTCCCATGGAGTAGATGATCAGTTTTTTGTCACCATCTTTTTCAACTGTTTCAGCAGGTTCAACGACGTGAGGATGCCCTCCAAAGATAATATCTGCTCCCCAGTCAATCATCTTATGGTACAGTGTTTTCTGTTCTTCCGTTGGTTCTAGCTGGTACTCAATTCCCATCTGAGGCATGATGACAGTAATATCCGCCTCCTTCTCTGCACGCTCGATTTCTGCCTTCATCTTATCTTCATTCAAATCAGAAAGATATCGATTATAGTCCTCTTGAGAGATATACTGCTCAATGCCATTAAAACCGTAAGAATAGGCCAGGAGAGCTATCTTGATACCATTGACTTCCTTGATGACTATAGGTGCTTGGTCTCGGGATTCATGCGTGTAGACTCCGATGGGTGTCATTCCAGCCTTTTCAATAGCTTGAGCCGTTGAAACCACTCCCTCAATTTGAGAATCCAAAATATGATTATGAGCCAAGTCTAGAACTTGGTAGCCTGCATCCTTGATCGCATCCATGACTTCCCCTGGTGCATTAAAGAGAGGATAACCTGCCAAGTAGTGGTCCTTGTTCACCGTTCCTTCAAAGTCACCAATCACCAAATCCGCTTGTTTGAGCCAGGGTTTTACATACTCAAAATTTTCATGGAAATCATAGGTCCCATCTTCTTTAAGAGCTGTTCGGTAGATGGGGATATGATAAAGAAGGTCACCATTTGCCATGATACGTGCCGTCGTTTCACCAGACTGATCTTCCTTGGATTGACCAGATGTCCTAGCAGAATCAAGAGTTTGGCTACTAGGACTCGTTCCCTTGCTACCTTGTACTGCTCGAACCAGCAAATTTAGTCCCATAGATAAGACAACTGCAAGCAATAACACAATAATAAACTGGGCATTGGTCCAGGATTTATAATTCCGAAAGAAATCCACACTAGTTCTCCACACCCCATAAAGAGTTCCCTGAGACCATCTATCTTGTCGCTTTTCCATCTTTATTCCCCCTTGCCTTTTGGTGCAAGTCTTTTCTTTTATTATACCACAGACAAAAGAGGAATACCGTTTATTATATTATTTTTTAGGAACTTCTGCGACTTTCTTTCTCGCCTATTTTGTGTTATCATGTAGAGGTAATGAAAGGAGAGAAAATGTCTGCTATAGAACGTATTACAAAAGCTGCTCACTTAATTGATATGAACGATATTATCCGCGAGGGGAATCCAACTCTACGCGCAGTTGCTGAGGAGGTTACTTTTCCACTGTCTGACCAGGAAATCATCCTTGGTGAAAAGATGATGCAATTCCTCAAACATTCCCAAGATCCTGTTATGGCTGAAAAGATGGGGCTCCGCGGTGGAGTTGGATTGGCTGCTCCCCAACTCGATATCTCAAAACGCGTTATTGCTGTTTTAGTGCCCAATATTGTGGAAGAAGGTGAAACTCCACAGGAAGCCTACGACCTGCAAGCTGTTATGTACAATCCAAAAATCGTCTCTCACTCTGTTCAAGATGCTGCTCTTGGCGAAGGAGAAGGTTGCCTATCTGTTGACCGTAACGTGCCAGGCTATGTTGTTCGTCATGCTCGTGTCACTGTTGATTATTTTGACAAGGACGGCGAAAAACACCGTATCAAGCTCAAAGGCTACAACTCTATCGTTGTCCAACACGAAATTGATCATCTAAACGGAATCATGTTTTACGATCGTATCAATGAAAAAGACCCATTTGCTGTCAAAGATGGTCTCCTCATCCTCGAATAAAGAAAATCCCGTTGCAAGACGGGGTTTTGTGTTATAATAGAGGCATGAAAACAAATGATATTGTCTATGGCGTCCACGCCGTTACCGAAGCCCTCCTGGCAAATACTGGAAACAAACTCTACCTCCAAGAAGATCTTCGAGGTAAGAATGTTGAGAAAGTCAAGGAACTGGCTACAGAAAAGAAGGTCTCCATTTCTTGGACTTCAAAAAAATCCCTCTATGAAATGACCGAAGGCGCTGTTCACCAAGGTTTTGTTCTACGAGTGTCCGAATTTGCCTATAGCGAGTTGGAACACATCCTTGCAAAAACACGTCAAGAGGAAAATCCACTTCTGTTGATTCTGGATGGTCTAACTGACCCCCATAATCTAGGTTCTATCTTAAGGACTGCTGATGCGACCAATGTTTCAGGCGTCATCATTCCCAAGCACCGTGCTGTCGGTGTAACTCCTGTCGTTGCCAAAACAGCCACAGGTGCTATTGAACACGTACCGATTGCGCGAGTGACCAATCTCAGTCAAACCCTAGACAAACTCAAGGATGAGGGATTCTGGACCTTTGGAACGGATATGAACGGTACTCCTTGCCACAAGTGGAATACAAAAGGGAAAATTGCCCTCATCATCGGAAATGAAGGAAAAGGCATCTCCAGCAACATCAAAAAACAGGTCGATGAGATGATTACCATTCCAATGAATGGACATGTTCAAAGCCTCAATGCCAGTGTCGCTGCAGCCATTCTCATGTACGAAGTTTTCCGAAATCGACTATAATAAAAAGTTTCCAATCAAGTGATAGGAAACTTTTTTGCTTAACTATGTTCTGTGATAAATTTATAGGCTTCTTGACCAGCGATGGCTCCATCTCCAACTGCTGTTGTCACTTGGCGAAGGTCTTTATGGCGAACATCCCCAACCGCAAAGATACCGTCAACAGCCGTCTTCATGTGATTATCTGTCACAATCCAGCCTGCCTGATCTTGAATATTCAAATCTTTAGCAAAATCACTAACAGGGTCCAAACCGACATAAATAAAGACACCTCCGAAGGCTTGCTCTGTTACTTGACCTGTTTTCACATTTTCAAATACGACAGATTCTACTCGATTTTCACCTTTAATTTCCTTAACTACAGAGTCCCAGATAAAGTTGACTTTTTCATTTGCAAAGGCACGGTCTTGCAAAACCTTTTGGGCACGAAGTTCATCGCGACGGTGAACAATAGTGACAGTCTTGGCAAAGCGTGTCAAGAAGAGGGCTTCTTCTACCGCTGAATCTCCACCACCGACTACGAGCAAGTCTTGGTCACGGAAGAAAGCTCCATCACAGACTGCACAATAAGAAACACCGCGACTGTTCAGTTCTTCTTCTCCGGTAACTCCTAAGAGACGGTGTTTTGACCCAGTTGCCACGATGACAGTACGTGTTTCGTAAACTTGATCATCAGTGATTACCTTCTTAAAGTCACCCTGATCTTCAATATTTTCAACATAGCCATAAAGATGCTCCACTCCAAGGTTTTCAAGTGGTTCAAACATCTTTTCAGCCAATTCAGGTCCACTGATGTTGGCATAACCTGGATAGTTTTCAATGTCAGATGTGTTATTCATTTGCCCTCCTGGCAGACCACCTTCAATCAAAGCCACTTTCAGATTGCTGCGAGCAGCATATAAGGCAGCGGTCATTCCCGCAGGTCCAGCACCGATAATAATCGTATCGTACATTTCGATTCCTTCTTTCTTGTTGTAACTATCTTTATTCTAACTCATTCTTGCTAGTCACGCAAGGATTATGCCTTGAAAACCAAGAGCAAACTCATGACGGCAAAGGATAACACCGGAACGACCAAAACTCCAATCATAATCATATCATAGAGATGAGCTTGGCGAGCTTTGGCTGTCTTGTCCACACCAGACATGGCTCTCAATCCAATCCAAATCCCCAGAAAAATCACGACAAGGATGGTCGTTAAGATCAAACTCTCGAAATATAAAGAAAATAAATGCAGTAGCATGATCTCTCTCGTTTCTATCTTTTTTAAAGAGTAAACTCAGCTAGTCCAACTAACTGAGTTTTCCTTTTTCTATTATATCAAATATAAGTCCGTTTGTAACTAGCGAAGAATTCTTTTGTCCGTTCTTCTTTCGGATGATTGATGATTTCATCAGGGGTGCCGGACTCGATGATTTTCCCTTTATCTAGGAATAAAACCTTGTCTGCCACTTGGGCTACAAAAGACATATCGTGACTGACCAAAATCATGGTCTGACCTGACTTGGCAGCATCTGCAATAGACTTTTCTACCTCACCGACCAATTCTGGGTCGAGGGCTGAAGTGGGTTCGTCCAAGAGCAAGACATCTGGTTTCATAGCAAGCGCACGCGCAAGGGCAACCCGTTGCTTCTGTCCACCTGATAAGTGGCGAGGGTAATGGTTTTCACGGTCAGAAAGTCCAACCTTAGCCAACTCTTCCTTGGCGATTTTTGTTGCTTCCTCGTCCGATAATTTTTTAACGACAACCAAACCTTCCTTGACATTGTCAAGAGCTGTTCGGCGTTCAAACAAATTAAACTGTTGGAAAACCATAGATAACTTGCGACGAAGGGTTAGGATCTCTTCTTGGCTAATCTGAGAAAAATCAACTTTAAAATTGTCAATCTGAATCGTTCCACTATCTGGAGTTTCAAGGTAATTCAAACTACGAAGAAAGGTTGATTTCCCAGCTCCAGATGAACCAATCAAAGCCACTACCTCACCTTTTTGGATATCCAAGTTCAGATGATTCAAGACTGTCTGTCCTGAAAAGGATTTGCTTAAATTCGAAATCTTAATCATTAACGAAGGTCTCCTTTCACATCTGTTTGTACTGTATCCGGCGCTGAAATAGCCATTTTTCTCTCGATGAAACGGCCGAGGCTTTCAATTCCGATATTGACGACCCAATAAACAAGGGCTACGGAGATGAAACGTTCAAAATAGCGATAATCAGCTCCACCTAAAATCTGAGCTTGGGCAAAGACCTCCACAACACCTGCGCTAAAGGCTAGAGAAGTTCCCTTGGTCAAACCGATAAGGGAGTTGATCAAGGTCGGTGTCGCTACCACCGCTGCATTTGGAATAATCACGCGACGATAAACTTGTGCTCGCGTCATACCCAAACTGCGCGCCGCCTCAATTTCACCTGGATTAACAGAAAGGATGGCTGCACGAATCGTTTCACTTGCATAAGCCGCCTCATTAAAAGCAAAGGCCACAATCGCAAAAAGTGCCGCTGGAATCGCATTGATATTGAGACCAGTTCCCCATTGTTGGTTGATAGCTTTCAGTGCCAAAGGAATTCCGTAGTAGGTCAACATAAGTTGAACTAGGATTGGGGTACCTTTTAAGAAGCTGACAAAAAAGGCCTGCAAGGGATATAAAATCCTAACACGATTGATCTTAACAATGGCAAAAATCAGGGCAAGTAGCAAACCAAAGAGTGCACCTCCAAGCGTCAACATCAAGGTTGTAGGCAGTTGTTGGACAATCCTTGGAATTCCATCAAAGACCGAACGCAAACTAAAGAGCTTACCATCCGGAATGAGTTGTATCAAACTTTGGTACCAATCTGATGCTAAAAATGTTGTAACAGTCATAAAAACATCCTCTCCTGATAATGATTCATTCTATCATACTTCTGCGCGCAAGCAAATTATTTGCTACGGGCTGCTCAGACTTTGTCTATCTTCTAGTTTATCACACTTTAAAACAGGGAGGCTATATATTTTACCTATCAAGGAGATAAATAAAAACTATCTCAAACCTAAGTTCTCATAGGGTTTTCTATAGCCGATTTGTTTAACAGCACCATTCTCCACCAAAATTGGACGTTTCAATAACATACCATCACTCGCTAGAAGCTTGGCTGCTTCTTGTTTTGACAAACTTCCCACCTTATCTCTTAGGCCCAGTTCACGGTATTTAATCCCGCTGGTATTGAAAAATTGTTTCACTTCAAAACCGGAAGTTTCCAACCACTTCAAAATCACGTCTTCACTTGGTGTTTCTTCTACGATGTGGACATCTTGGTATTCCAGTCCAAGTTTATCCAATTCATTTTTTGCTTTCTTACAAGTTGAACATTTTGGGTATTCGATAAATTCTAACATCTTCTTTTCTTTCTTTTTATTTTCTTGAAATGCTACACCTTCATGTTGCAAGAGCCAGGCTTTCTTTTCGACTCCTGAAGCATAGCCTGTCAGACGATTGCCTGACCCCAGCACACGATGACAGGGTACGAGGATGGACCAAGGATTACGCCCCACTGCTCTGCCGATAGCTTGGGCAGAAGCTACTTGCAAGTCTTTCGCTATTTGTCCGTAAGTTACTGTTTGTCCATAAGGAATGGTCTGTAAATAAGCCCAGACCCGCTTTTCAAAATCTGTTCCAATAGGAGCCAAAGGTAAGTCAGATAGATCCTGAACACTGCCTTCGAAATAGGTATCTAAATAGGAAATAACTTGCTCTAATACAGGATGGCTAGTAACTTCTTCTATCGTTTCGTCTCCTAATCCCTTCTCAAAATGAGTTTGGTCCTGTACCCAAATTCCATATAGATATTGCTTGTCAGCAACTAAGGATAAGGTTCCAATTGGCGACGGGTAGAGCATTTTTGCGTACTTATTCTGCTTCATTTTTTTAATTTCTGATAGGCCAAACGTTCCCCATCAACTGGAACCTTACCAACCTGTTGGAAGCCTAGCTTTTCAAAGATATGCTGCATAGCCTTGTTTTGTGCATGCGTATCTGAACGAAAATCTAGATAATCAAAACCTTCAATCAAGCCTTCTAGGAAAGTCTGAGCAACACCTTGTCCTTGGACATCTGCTGACACAGCGATACGGTGAAAGACCAGATATTCTGATTCTACCCCCTGCCAACTCCCTTCATAAATGGCTTCATAGGTTTCCTCTGGGCTCTTGGTCACAGCAGCATAGGCTAGCAGTTCTCCCTCTTTCAAGGCCACATAAGCTTGACCAGAGATGATATCATCAATAATGATGTCGGCATTTGGATAGCCATTTTGCCACTGGTCGCTACCAGACTTGGCTAAGCACTTTTTGGCATCCTCCATCACCTGCATAATCGCATCTACTTCGTTTGGAAAAGCTAAACGAATCTCCATCTTTTCCCCTCATTTCTAACTATTTTCTCTCATCATAGCATAATTTAAAGCTTTCTACAAGCAGTTGAAACTTGACTTTTGTTTTTTATTATTTTATAATCTAGTTATCAAAACTAGATAAAAAGGAGTTGGAAATGAATTCTAACTTTTCCTACCCAAAATGGGAAGACATTCCAAACATTGACCTCTATCTGGATCAGGTTTTGCTTTATGTCAATCAAGTCTGTGCCCCTATCTCTCCAGATAAGGACAAGGGGCTAACAGCATCCATGGTCAATAACTATGTCAAACATGGTTACCTGACAAAGCCAGACAAGAAAAAATACCAACGCAAACAAATTGCCCGTTTAATTGCTATCACTACTCTCAAGTCTGTCTTTTCGATCCAAGAAATCGCTCAGACACTGAATACTCTACAAAGTCAAGCCAGTTCAGACCAGCTCTACGATACTTTTGTGGACTACATGAACCATGGGATTGATCCAGATAATCCTATTATCCAAACCAGCTGTCAAACGGTTAAACTCTATCATCAAACTCTAGACTTAATCCTTGTCAAAGAAGAGGAGGAAATCCAATGAATACCAGTCTAAAACTCAGTAAAAAGCTCAGTTTTGGAGAGGAAATTGCTAATAGCGTGACCCATGCTGTGGGTGCCGTTATCATGCTCATCTTGCTCCCTATTTCATCCACCTATAGTTATGAAGCACACGGATTTTTATCATCTTTTGGTGTTTCAATCTTTGTTATCAGTCTCTTTCTCATGTTCCTCTCGTCAACCATTTACCACTCTATGGCCTATGGTTCGACCCACAAATACGTCTTGCGAATCATCGACCATTCTATGATTTACGTGGCTATCGCAGGCTCTTATACGCCGGTCGTATTGACTTTGATGAATAACTGGTTTGGCTATCTGATCATTGCCATTCAGTGGGGAACGACCATCTTTGGCATCCTCTATAAAATTTTTGCTAAAAAGGTCAATGAGAAATTCAGCCTTGCCCTTTACCTGATTATGGGCTGGTTGGTTCTAGCTATCATTCCTGCCATTATCAGTCAAACAACGCCAATTTTCTGGAGTCTCATGGTAACTGGTGGACTCTGTTATACAGTTGGAGCTGGTTTTTACGCTAAGAAAAAACCTTATTTCCACATGATTTGGCATCTCTTTATCCTAGCAGCATCTGCACTCCAATATATCGCGATTGTTTATTTCATGTAAAAAAGTTGAGAATCTTTTCTCAACTTTTTTCTTTACACATATTGATAAAGTACTGGTGCAAGCCAGCATCATCTGTCAATTCTGGATGAAAAGAAGTTACCAGCATATTTTTTTCTTTGGCTGCAACGATTTGATCGTCTACTGTTGCTAGAATTTCTACACTCTCTCCAACACTACTGATAATCGGTCCACGGATAAAGGTCATAGGAATCTGACCAACTCCCTTACATTCTGCTTCTGTATAGAAGCTTCCTAGTTGGCGCCCATAGGCATTGCGCTCAACCACTATATCCATGGTTCCAAGATGACTTTCTTCCTGAGAAGTGATTTCCTTAGCTAGCAAGATTAAGCCCGCACAGGTTCCAAAGACTGGTAAGCCATTGAGAATAGCTTCTCGGATGGGAAGCAGCATCTGTTGGTCGCGCAAAAGCTTGCCCATGGTTGTAGACTCACCGCCAGGTAATATCAAACCCGACAAATCACTCTGATGTTGTTGAAAATCATCTAAATTTCTGATTTGGACACTAGAGACTCCTAGTTTATCTAGCACTTTTGCATGCTCTTCAAAGGCTCCCTGCAAGGCTAATATTCCGATTTTCATCTATTTTCCTCGCTCTGCCATGAGAATTTGAATTTCATTCTCATTGATACCAACCATGGCTTCCCCTAGGTCTTCAGAGATTTGAGCCAAAATTTGAGGATTTTGGTAGTTGGTTACGGCTTTGACAATGGCACTTGCTCGTTTAACAGGATCTCCTGACTTGAAAATACCTGATCCAACAAAAACACCTTCTGCCCCCAGTTGCATCATCAATGCCGCATCTGCTGGCGTTGCAACACCTCCAGCTGCAAAGTTAACAACTGGCAATTTTCCATGTTCATGGACATACTGAACCAATTCAATAGGGACTTGCAAGTCCTTAGCAGCCACATAGAGCTCATCCTCACGTAGGTTTTGAATACGGCGAATTTCTTGATTCATCATGCGCATATGACGAACGGCTTGGACAATATCTCCTGTACCCGGTTCTCCTTTTGTCCGAATCATGGAAGCACCCTCAGCGATACGACGCAAGGCTTCACCCAAGTCCTTAGCCCCACAGACAAAAGGAACTTGGAATTCTTTCTTGTCCACATGGAAACGGTCGTCAGCTGGAGACAGCACTTCACTCTCATCGATATAGTCAATCTCAATAGCCTCTAAAATCTGAGCTTCAACAAAATGCCCAATTCTGACCTTGGCCATCACTGGAATGCTGACCGCTTCTTGGATTTCCTTAATCATCTTTGGATCGCTCATACGGGAAACCCCACCAGCTGCACGAATATCAGCTGGAATCCGTTCCAAGGCCATAACAGCTGCCGCACCAGCAGCCTCTGCGATACGAGCCTGTTCAGGGTTTTGAACGTCCATGATAACCCCACCTTTGAGCATCTGTGCCAAGTTTTTATTTAGTTCATAACGATTTTCAGTCATTTCTTAATCCTCATCATTTGTATTGGTAGCTACCATTTCATTTTAAGCCAGATTAGAATGAAGTACAAGATAGAAAATCAATAATTGTATGGGTACAAATGAATTGAAAAAAACTATCTGACCTTAACTTAAGGCCAGATAGTTCATTCATTTCTATTTTTCAGCTGTAAGTGCAGCCATTGTGATATAGTTGTATGGTTTGTTGAAGTGTGGCAAGAAGAATAGGTCTGTCAAGGCCAATTTATCGATTGTCACATGCTCTTGGATAGCAAGTGAGAACATGTGGATTCCCATACTGATTGAAATATCATGTGAAACCATTTGTGCACCAAGGATTTCACGGCTGTCTTTGTCAAAGACAATCTTGATGGCAACTTCGTGATTGTCATGTTTGATAAATTCTGGTTTTTGAAGATCATTGAAGCCAGTTTCAGTTGCATTGTAACCTGCAGCTTTGGCTTTTTCAAGAGTCAAACCAGTCGAAACCATGTGAAGACCGTAGATAGAGATACCGTTTGATCCTTGAACTCCGATTCCTTCCAATTCATGACCACAAGCGTTATAAGCACCAACGATACCAGTACGAACAGCATTAGATGCAAGAGCAATGTAGCTTGTATCTTTACGAGCATTGTCATAAACAGTTGCACAGTCACCAACAGCGTATACACCTGGGATAGATGTTTCTTGTTTCTTATCTACAAGGAAGGCACCGTTACGGAAGAGTTCAATCTTTCCGTCAGCAAGAGCTGTGTTTGGACGGAAACCAACAGCAAGAACTACCATATCTACATCAAATGTTTCTTTGTCTGTTACCAAGCGTTCAACTTTTCCATCACCTTGGATGGCTTTAACTGTTTGACCAAGAGCCAAGCGGATGTTGTGGTCTTCCAAGTTCTTCGCCATCATTTGAGTAAAGTCTTTGTCATAGTAGCCGTTCAAGACAGTGTCTACAATATCTACAAGCACTACTTCTTTTCCAAGACGCTCGAAAGCTTCAGCAAGTTCTACACCGATGTAACCACCACCAACAACGGCAATGCGCTCAAGGTGCTTGCTCTTATCTTCAAGTTTTTCAATAACTTCTTCAGCGTTCTGGTACAATTTAACAAATTGTACATTTTCAAGAGTCGCTTTGAATTCGCGGTTGCCCTTAACGATTTCAACACCTTCGATTGGAGGCAAGATTGGAGTTGAACCAGTTGCAAAGATCAATTTATCATAAGACTCTTTGTGTTCTTTACCATCAACTTCAGCAGTCACAACTTTATTGTCATAGTCAATTGAAAGAACTGGTGAGTTCATGTAAACTTTAGCACCTTTTGCTTCCAATTTTTCTTTATCAGAGTAGAACAATCCTTCAGGACCGTCGATTTGCTCACCAATCCAAAGAGCCATTCCACATCCAAGGAATGAAATGTTTGAGTTTTGGTCAAATACTACGATTTCGTTCTCATGTCCGAAGTTGTCCAACATCGTATTAATACAAGCTGTACCAGCGTGGTTAGCACCAACTACAACGATTTTACTCATAGAAAATTTCCTACCTTTAATTTAAAATTTACCTTTCTAGTATAACATTTACTGTTAGCGTTTACAAGGTATTTGCTTAGAATTCTCTTATTTTAAGCAATTTTAAGTTTTATTATATTATTTTTTTGAGTTTCTATCTTTTTTTATATTTTTTGAGCATATTTCTTGACTTTTTATCAAAATCCATTTGTGAAAACGCTGACTTTATGGTATGCTAGTTAGATGGAAAGAAAATGTAAGGGGTTTAATTTTTCTTTAACCAACTTATATTGAATGATTTCCTATAAAAAGAAAGGAGCTGGTAGCTTGCCTCTTCATTCACGTTCTGAACGGCTAATGGGAACAACTATCACGATTTCATTAGTAGATGAACAGGCTGATTGCCTACTTCAAGGAGCCTTTGACTTGCTCAAGGAGCTCGAATACCGCTTCAACGCCAATAGTCAAGAATCCGAACTGATGGAAATCAACTACCAGGCTGGAATCGCACCTGTTAAGGTTCATCCTGACTTATTTGAACTGATTGCTCTTGGGTTAGAGCATAGCCTAGCTCCATCTAGCCATCTCAATATCAGCATTGGCCCCTTGATTCAAACCTGGCGAATCGGATTTGCAGATGCACGGCTTCCAGAGTTAGACGAAATCGAAGCTGTCTTGCCACTAGTTGACCCGCATTTTATCAAGTTAGATCCGACTAGCTCTACTGTCTATTTAGAGAAGAAAGGAATGAAGCTTGATTTAGGTTGCTTAGCCAAGGGCTATAGTGCAGATAAGGTTGCCCAGTATTTAAAAGCACACGGTGTCACCTCTGCCCTGATCAATCTCGGAGGAAATATCCTCACCATCGGAAACAATCAAGCCAAAGAAGGGAAAGCCTGGCAGATTGGGATTCAAGATCCGAGAAATCCTCGTGGCAATCATCTCCTAACCATTCCTGCTTCTAACAAATCCGTTGTCACTTCAGGTATCTATGAACGCCACCTGACAGTAGATGGAAAAGACTATCACCATATCTTTGATAGTGAGACAGGATTTCCTGTCGAAACCGATCTTGCTAGCCTGACGATTATCTCTGATAAATCCGTTGATGGTGAGATATGGACAACACGCCTTTTCGGAGAACGAAGCGCTTCTATCCTCTGGCAAGTCGAAAGTATAGATGGGATTGAAGCCATCCTCATCGACAAAGAGGGACGCCTTGCATGTTCTTCAGGCCTTCAAAATTGTATTATGTAAAAAGAGAAAGGAAATCTCATGCTAAAACTTATTGCCATTGTTGGAACGAACTCTAAACGTTCTACAAACCGCCAATTGCTCCAATACATGCAAAAACACTTTGCGGATAAAGCTGAAATTGAACTCGTTGAAATCAAGGATATCCCTGTTTTCAACAAACCAGCAGATAAGCAACTTCCAGCTGAAATTCTTGAGATTGCAGCTAAAATTGAAGCCTCTGATGGTGTCATCATCGGTACTCCTGAGTACGACCACTCTATCCCTGCGGTTTTGATGAGCGCTCTTGCTTGGCTATCTTACGGTATCTACCCACTTTTGAACAAACCAATCATGATCACTGGTGCTTCCTATGGTACACTTGGTTCCTCTCGTGCCCAATTGCAGCTTCGTCAAATCTTGAACGCTCCTGAAATCAAGGCAAATGTTCTACCAGATGAATTCTTGCTCTCACACTCTCTTCAAGCATTTAACCCAAGTGGTGACTTGGTTGACCTTGACGTCATCAAGAAATTGGATGCCATCTTTGATGACTTCCGTATCTTTGTGAAAATTACTGAAAAATTGCGCAATGCACAAGAATTGCTTCGCAAAGACGCTGAAGAATTTGACTGGGAAAATTTGTAAGATAGGAGACCGAAAGAATGAAATTTGTTGGACTTGTTGGATCAAACTACGATCAATCATATAACCGCAAACTCTTGGAATTTATCCGTCGTAATTTCAAATTCAAATTTGAATTAGAAGTTCTTGAAATTGACGAAGTTCCAATGTTTAACCAAGACGAAAAATGGGACGAAAGCTTCCAATTGCGTTTCTTGTATAACAAAATTACACGTGCTGATGGTGTCATTATCGCAACTCCTGAGCACAACCACACTATCTCAGCTTCACTCAAATCTGTACTTGAATGGCTTTCATACGAAGTTCATCCATTTGAAAACAAGCCTGTCATGATTGTGGGAGCATCATACTATGACCAAGGAACATCACGTGCCCAAGTTCACCTTCGTAAAATCCTTGATGCCCCAGGTGTTAATGCCTACACGCTTCCAGGTAACGAATTCCTTCTTGGTAAAGCTAAGGAAGCTTTTGATAACGACGGAAATATCACCAACGAAGGAACTGTTAAATTCCTTGAAACTTGCTTAGATAACTTTGTAAAATACGTAGGAGTCGTTTCGAAATTGAAAAAACCAAAACCAATCGAACCAGAAGATTTGGATTGTGGAAAACCAATTGCTACAACCATTACAGAAGTTGATCCTGACGATCCAGAATGGGTAGAAAAAGTTGCAGCAATCACTGGAGCTGTTTCTGGTGATACCTATGTCAAATTGGACCACGGTATCCTTACAGTTAACCAAATTGATATGTTCTTGAAAGCTATGCCATTTGAATTGACATACGCTGACGACAACAACCAATTCCTCTACTACAACAACGCTCACCAAGATCCAGACACCATGTTTGCTAAACGTGTACCGCCTCAATCAGGTAGCCGTATGTCGACTGTTCATGGTTCTCTTCCACCAGCTCGGATGAAGAATGTAGAGTGGGTTATCGGAACACTTCGCAACGGAAACCAAGAATACGTTCGTACGATCGTTCCAGGTTCTCCTGCAGGTGTCATCAACACCCACAACTACCAAGCGATGTACTATCCTGATGGATCCTACGCTGGAATCAATGAAATCGTCTTTAACTTCCAACCATGGCTTGACTGGTACCTAAAAGAAACGGGTCAACGTTTGGTGGGTGGTAGCGGACCATTTGCTCCTGCTGCTGGAGGTCATGGAGACGCCGATGCAACTTCTGGCGCTTCTGATTCAGGGGATGCTGGAGGCCATGGTGGTGACGCAGACGCTACTTCTGGTGCAAGTAACTAAAAAACCAAAAGGGGCCAAATGGCTCCTTTTTTATTACAACAGAAAAAGGGCTTGTAAATCATCTACAACCCCCTTTCATTTTATGAGTTAGGATCATCTAAACTACGGCCGTGCAAACCTTTTTCACGTTGTACTTGGCGTAGTTTTTCTGGTGTAACGTCGTTTCCTTCCTCGTCCACAATTTTGATTCCCTCGATGTGGTGGCGAACAGAACGACGATAGCCTTCGATATACTCCTCACGAAGTTTAGCTTGTTCCACTTTTTCAGCAGAAGTTAAACCTTCTGTTTTTTTCTTTTTGGCAAGCTCGTTAATACGATCAATTTTTTTAGGATCCATGTTTCTCTCCTTTATGATAAGGTTTAATCCGTTTAACAGATTTTATTTGGTATTGATTTGGTTGAAACGTGCAAGTTTAGCTGCTTTCTTGGTTAGTTGAGTCAAGATTGCCAAGCGATTTTGTCGGACAGCCTGATCTTCAGCCATTACCATGGTATTTTCAAAGAAAGCATCAATAACTGGGCTAAGCGCAAAGAGTTGTTCTAATTTCTGGCTTGCAGTTCCTGACAAAACGAGTGATTCTACTGCTTCCGCCAAGGCTTTCTCTTCTTCATTCTCAAAGAGAGCAGGATCGACCGTGTCAGAACCTTCTGCCTTCTCAGCCAAGTTGAAAGCACGTGAGAGGGATTCGACAGATGGTTTGAAGTCTTCTTTCTTGCTTGCTTCCACAAGAGCACTTGCTGCTTCTAGCATATCCGCCACAACAAAGTTTGAACTTGCAAGAACTGCTTCCTTGATATCTTTTGGAGTAGAACCCATCATCTTATCAACACGAGCCTTGATGAAGTCCATAACCTCTGCTTTATTTTCATAAGTCAAGCTGTCAAATTTCAAAGTATAAAGGCTATCAATCAGCTCATCCATAGCAATGTGCCAACCAAAGGAATCCAAGATACGAACCACACCTTGTGTCGCACGACGAAGGGCATAAGGGTCATTAGAACCTGAAGGAATCAAGCCTACTGAGAAGAAACTCAAAATCGTATCCAATTTGTCTGCAATGGCTAGAATGGCTCCAACCTTGCTCTCTGGAAGTTCGCCTTCAGCAGCTGTCGGCATGTAGTGTTCACGAATAGCAGCTGCAACTGCTGGAGTTTCACCAGCAAGAAGGGCATATTTTTCACCCATAATACCTTGGAGCTCATCAAACTCACCAACCATACCCGTCAACAAGTCAAACTTGTAAATGGCTGCTGCACGCGCTAGGTCAACCGTTTCATCCACTGACAAACCAGCTTTTTCTGCCAAGAGAATGGCAATCTGCCCCGTACGAATCATGTGTTCACGAAGGGAACCAATCTTTTCATGGAAGGTCACATAGTTCAATTTTTCAACAAGGTCAGAAATAACCAATTTTTGGTCTTCACGCCAGAAGAATTCTCCGTCCTCCAAGCGGGCTACCAAGACTTTTTCATTTCCTTTGATAACATTTTCCAAATGCTCTGCGTTTCCGTTACGGACTGAAATGAAGTTTGGCAAGAGTTTACCATCTTGATCACGAACAACGAAGTAGCGTTGGTGTTCCTTCATCGAAGTCACCAAAACTTCTTCTGGAACGTCAAGGTATTTAGCATCAAAACTTCCCATAAAGGCAGTTGGGTATTCAACCAAGTTCAAGACTTCGTTCAGCAAGTCAGCATCAATCTCGATGCGTACACCATGCTCAGCTTCAATTGCTTTTATTTGGTCAACAATCATTTGCTCACGTTCACGTGGATCTGCGATTACAAACTGTTCACGAAGGTCTTCTTCATAGCTTAATGCTGACTGAATCTTAGTTTCTTGTCCCAAGAAACGATGGCCACGGCTCACACGACCGCCCTTGATATCAAGGAAATCCAAATCAAACTCTTCTTCATCTAAAAGAACAGTTAAAGTGTGAACAGGGCGGATGTATTCAAAGGTGTTGTTAGCCCAGTGCATGCTGACAGGGAAAGTCAGTGACTTCAAGACGTCTACAACACCTGGAACAATGGCTTCAACTGGTTGCCCCACTTCTTCCTTGGTAACATAGACATATTCTTCACCCTTGATTTCACGGAATTCAATATCTTCAACTGTCAATCCTTTTCCACGGACAAATCCTTGAGCCGCTTTGGTGAAGTTTCCATCACTATCCAAGGCAATTTTCTTTGCCGGCCCCTTGAAATCTTCTGTCAAATCAGACTGTTTGTCCGCAAGTCCAGTCACACGAACAGCCAAACGACGTGGTGTTGAGAAAGTTTGAATGGCTTCAAAGGAAAGACGATTTTCTTTGAGGAAGGCTACCATTTTTTCACCTAGTTGTTTTTCGCTTGGAGTTACCACATAGGCTGGTAACTCTTCAAGACCGAGTTCTACTAATAAGTTTTTTGTCATGTTTTTTCCTTTACATTTTCTTCAATCTTTTTTGATATGCACCTTAGGTACTGGGGACGTCGCTAACTAACTTTTGTGAGTCTGTAAGGAAATCTTCTACCAAATAAACTAAGATTTCCAACAGTCTCATCAAAGTGGATTTAGCTGACTGATTTTTGAACCCAAGGTTTCAAAAATCCCCACATAACAGTACGGCGGTGCATATCCCTCTAGCAAGTCTTCGACTTGCCTTTAACGATTTTAGAGCACAGTATTACTTACTATTCTGCGTCTTCTGCTAAGAGTTTAGCTCGTGTTGCTTCATCTAAAAGTGGGTAGCCTAGGCGTTTTCGTTCTGCGACAAAGGTTTTGGCTACGACACGGGCCAAGTTACGAATACGAGCGATATAACCTGCACGCTCCGTTACGGATACGGCACCACGCGCGTCAAGCAGGTTAAAGGTGTGTGAACATTTGAGAACATAGTCATAGGCAGGGTGAACCAATCCTTCTTCTAATGCACGACCAGCTTCTTTTTCAAACTTATCAAAGTTTTCCAACAACATTTCTTGGTCTGAAATTTCAAATGAATATTTTGAGTGCTCGTACTCAGGCTGGATGAAGATTTCTCCGTATTTTACACCATCAGCCCACTCGATATCATAGACAGAGTCGACTTCTTGAATGTAAGAAGCCAAACGTTCCAAACCATAGGTAACTTCCGCAGTCACAGGGCCCGTTGCCAATCCACCGACTTGTTGGAAGTAAGTGAACTGAGTGATTTCCATCCCATCAAGCCAAACTTCCCAACCGAGACCAGCTGAACCAGTCGATGGATTTTCCCAGTTATCTTCAACGAAGCGAATATCGTGTTCCAATGGATTGATGCCCAATTTTTCCAAAGACTCAAGGTACAGTTCTTGAATATTTGATGGAGAAGGCTTCATAACCACTTGGAATTGGTGGTGTTGGTAAAGACGGTTAGGATTTTCTCCATAACGACCGTCAGCAGGACGGCGTGATGGCTCCACATAAGCCGCATTCCATGGCTCAGGACCAATAGCACGAAGGAAAGTGTAAGGACTCATTGTCCCCGCACCTTTTTCATTATCATAAGCCTGCATGAGCATACAACCTTGGTCATTCCAAAATTGTTGCAAAGTCAAAATAATTTCTTGAAATGTTAATTTCTTAGACATTGAATACTCCTTTAATTTATATTATCTTTTTAGCTTTATTCATCAAGCAACCAAGAAAAAGCTGGGTCCTGAAAAATATGACGTTTGGGAACCGTTTGTAAATTCTGATCGCATTCGTCTATTGTACCTAATTTTAAAGCACAGAATTCTGGTATATTTTCTTGAGCAGTGAAAATTTGACTATGACAGTTCTGACAGTAATAGCGTTGTTTTCCTGGAGATGAACTATAGGTAACCAACTGTTCTTTTCCATGCAATACTAGGTTTTTACTGCTAACTTTGGCATTCACTGTATAGGCAGACGCAGTTGCTTTCCGACAGAATGAGCAGTGGCAAAAAACTAATTCCGACAATTCCTCATCTAAAGTGTAGGTCACTGCTTTGCATAAACAAGATCCTTTAAGCATTATGCTCCTTTCTATACTTAGGCATTAGACGAAATTCAAAAAGAACCGAATTTCAACACCCAAGCCTTGCGACTAGGGGCGTCTGAAACGCGGTTCCACCCTAATTTATTACTTCATTGTTTTTAAAAATACGACAGAAAGCGCCAGTTTCTTACCTTGTTCTACTTGGCTCCCACTACCCCAAGCTCGCTTGAAGAACGCCATAAGACTTTCTTTCCTAGCTAGTATTATAGCAGATTTTCTAGCTAGTGTAAACCAAAAATGAGTCTGAAAACAAAGTTCCAGACTCATTTAATAGTAAAGCTTCAGAAAGTCCTGTTTAAGGATGTCTTTTCGCTTTTGGTTTTTTGCCATGTAAATTTCTCTTGGCTTGTTTCAAGGCTGTAATGGCATCTTTGACATCTTCTTGGCTCGCTCCTGGATCTTTAAGGAGTTCCTGTGCCTCTTTAAAAGTTAAAAGATAAGCTGCTTTTTCTTTCTTGTCAGCATAGATAAATCTCGCGTTCTTTTCTTGGAAAAGGCGTTCATCCTTGACCAGTTTCTTCAGACTAGAGAAGTCAGTAGCTTTGCCATTTAATTTGCTTTTAGCCGTCGCTAAGGCAATGAGAGATTGGTCAATTTGATCCTGTTTGACTTTAGGATCTACAGCTAGTAAGGCAATTTCTTGGAAGGCACGATCATAAGCTCGACGTACTTTTTCCTTGGCATTAGCATATCGTCCAGTTTTAGTCGTTGCATAGTATGCTTTCATAGCTTCTTTCAAGGCTGTAACGTTCGAATCTTTTCCATCCAAAGCCTTACCAGCAGCTTCAAGACTAGCGAGAACGCCATCAATCAATTCTTGCTTCAACTTGCTTGACAAGGCTGACTGCGCCACTTGGAAAGCTTGGTCATAAGCTTTTCTCTTATCTGCACTACTATTAAAGTAACGAGACGTTTCTACCAGTTCTTTTTGTTGATTTACCGCAGCAAGCAAGGCCAACTTAGACACAATAGATAGACGCAAAGCATTATTTCGGCCTGGCTGAACGAGCAAGGAAACGAGATCTTCAAGGAGTTCATATCCAGTTGGCAAGGTGACTTGTACAGTATAACGACCTGTAGCAACTTTCTTACCAAAGGCGTATTGACCGTATTTTTCAGCAGGAAGAGTGATACTTGTCCCATCTTCTCCTTTCAGAACCACAGTAGTCGTCTTTGGAACTGCTTGATTGAAGGAAACAGACACAGGTGCATATTCTAGGAGATTTGCTAGGAAGGTAATGGTTTGGAAACTATTTTCTTCCGTCAAGTCAAACTCTTGGGACAAGGCACTGATAAATTTCAATTCTGTTCGGTCATAACTGAAAATTTCTGCTGTATAATGACCAAACTGTAAGAAATGAATCGCTTTTGTCTTGTCAACATCAACATATTGCCCCTTGCTATTTTTGATTCGATAGACGTAGAGGGTATCAATATCCTGATTTGTTTTTGCATCCTTCAAGGCAATTTTCACTCGACCACTATTTTGATCGCGCACAAGTTCAGCAAGTGAGATATAGTCTACATTTCCTGCATAGTCCTCAACAAGATAGTAAATATTAGCCTTGTCAACATCCTTAGGAAGTGTATAACTACCATCAGCATTTGCCTTAATCAGATGGGTGTTCTCAAGTGCACGAGTTCCAGACTGGTCTTTCCCAGTTAGAACCATGGTCCCTTTCTGGTCAAATGGTGTGAGGTAGAAGACTTTTTCTGAAAGGATACCGCCTTGACCCACATCTTTTGGTTTGCGAGCTACGAATTCTTGATTTCCATCTTTAAAGCGAATATAACCACTTGTGATGACAGGTTTTTGAGTATCAATTTGAATTTTGAAGATCGTGTATTGTTCTTTGGCTCCTGGAACGTCTGGTGTATAACTGATAACATAGTCGTATAAACCATCTGCAACGGTATTGCCATCAAAATCCTGACCTCTCCAAGCAGTATTATCTAGAATATAACTCTTCAGATTTCTACTGTCACCATCAAAGTAATTCTTACGAAGATCCTTTGCATCACCCTCCCAAATAGGATGTTCATGCTTGGTATCCGTAGCCGCATAAACTGTAGCCCGAAGATTTACAAGATTTCTCAAAGCAACCGTTTTGTATTCAACTAGGTCTTTGTTCCCATCATCGTTTGGAGAAATAGCAATACGGATATTTCCTTTTTCGTCCAACTGAAGAACATGCTTACCTTCAGCATTTTGTTCGATTCCAAGAACGGTAATTCGGCTTCCTTGGCGTTGACCTTTAGACACTAGAAGGTCATTTTGCAAGGTGGCTAGATAGGTCGCATCATTAGAGTAGTTAACGGCAGGATTTTCCTTGTCTACTTCCGTGTAAAATCCGTTTTTCCCTTCTCGGACAAGATTGTAAATTGGTTTTTCGACAGCGGGGAGATTTTGGAATTCACCTCGGAAGCCCATAAATGCAAGACTCACAACATCCCCATCATCTGCTGGATCTACAAATCGAACAAAACCTTCAAGGAAATAGCCATTTGGCATTTGTTTGCTGAGTTGATCAGCAAATTTTCGAGCATCTACTTTAACAGTGACTGTTTGACTGCTGTGGGCTTTGACCGTCACTTCAGGCCAGACTGTCTCCGTTAGTTTTCGAGGTCGAAGGGTGAATTTTCCATCTTGGATATCATCTGTATTGGTATTCACTACCATCTTGAGAGTACGGTCAGTATCTGAAATATTGTGTACAGTGACCTTGAAAGTAAATTGATCTCCAACATTTCCTAAAGTCACACTTGGATAACCATTTTCACCCGTTACATAGAGGTCGGTTGAAACTGCAGCAGCTGTATCCACAATACCTGAACCTTGCTGACGAGGAGAGGTATAAGTGCCTGTTTCCTTATTAACATGTGGTTTTGCGGTTGACATGATCAAGGCCTTGATAGTCTCTGATACTTGCTCAGGAGTCAATTCTGGATAGTGTTTTTGAAGGTATTCCTTAACCAGAACTGCAACACCCGTAACGTGAGGGGCCGCCATACTGGTTCCGCTGATACTACCATAGGTATTGTCATTAAAGGATGAGTAGATATTACCGCCAGGAGCTGTCACGTCTGGTTTCAATTGTCCATCGGTAGTCACTCCCCAACTTGAAAAGTCAGATAGCTGATTGGCTACATCGGATGGGCGATTATCCATCTTGTCATTAAAAACAATCTTGTAGTTCCCTAATTTTAAGGCTTCACCATACTGTTTAGAAATAAATACGGAAGGAATTTTCTTTGCCTCATCATCAATCGCCATATTGATGTTTGCACCCTCTACATTATTGTAGATCAAAGCACCAACTGCACCGTGTTTTCGTGCATTTTTGATCTTCTCTGAAAAGTTCATAGCTCCACGCTGAATGAGGGCAAGTTTCCCAGTTAAATCCAACTTCGCAAAGTCTTCTTCACGACCTAACCCTGCTTCGACATATTCATACTCTTTTCCTTTTTCAAAGTCCTTATCTGCTTCCGGTTGATTATAATCAAATTTTCCGTTATGAAGACCGGCATTTCCCTCTAAGCCTTTGACTTCAAAAACAGCTGTTGTCAATGTTTTATTGTTGACAGAAGCAACTGAAATAGACTCCTCAACAGTGGATGGATTTCCAACCAAGCCATAGTCTGGGTTTTCGGCTAGTGGTTTTGAATAACCATTTCCGAATGTATTGCTATTTCCTGCTGAGATAAGAACAGAGACTCCCTTGGCACGAGCCCGTTTGATAGCATCCACAATATCAGAACCAGCATCAACCATAGAACCAGTGCTATATCCCAAACTCATATTAATGGCATCTGCTCCCAAGGAAACTGCATCATCAATCGCTTTTACATAAAGGGCCGAACTTGTCGTCTTTTGGCGATCTGAAAAGACACGCATAAACATGACTTGGGCTTCTGGCGCCACACCATAGATCTTTTCACCATTCGGTGCTTCTTTATCAGGATTTCCAGCAGCAATTCCTGTTACGTGCATCCCATGAGAAGTTCTTTCTACTTCTTTGATATTATCTGTTCCGTCAAAGTAATCGTAGGCATAGACAACCTTATCACTATACCATTTACCGTAGTCGATTCCAGCAGCCTTTTTAGCTGCTTCGATGGCTTCCTTGTTTTTAAATTTTGCTTTTGACGGTTCCGAAATCCGAAGAACTTCATGATTCAAATCAAGTCCTGAGTCAATTATGGCAACAACTGTCCCTGCCCCCTTGTAACCAGCCTTCCAAGTTTTTGCTACTGTGATGATATCATTGCTTGAAAGACTATTGGGTTTTGCAGACTCAGCTTTTTCTTGTTCTTTTTCAGTAGTTGCCCTTTCTCCAGTAGTTTTAGAATCTGTCGTTGCTTGAGCCTCTTTTTTCTCTATGTTAGAATCCTTCTCAGTAGCAGACGCGTCGCCGGCATCTACTTTTGTGTCTTTTTGAACGACATCTTGATTTTCTTCATTTGCAACTGCGCTATCTTTTCCTGATTCTTGGGCTTCAGCAGTTTTATCAACTGGAACTTCTACCTTAGCATCTTGTTTACTAGCATCCTCTTTAGAAGTTTCAACTTCTTGTTTCTCTTCAACTGCTGCTATCCCATTAGTGGTAGTTAAGTCAGTCGCAGAGTTTGAGTGCTTATCGTCTTTTAGCTCTGTCTTTATTGCCTGAGTTTGTACTTGATTTTCACTTGTACTCTGCTCATTGGCACTGACTTGACTTGCTCCAAAAACCAAAGCAGTTCCCAATAAAACTGAAGTAAGACCAAATTTGTATTTCCTTAATGAAAAACGTTGTCGTCTATTCATAAATAATCTCCTTTTTCTTTAAAGTATATCTATTATAACGCAAATAATCCTAAATTTTCATAAAAATCTGAATTGTCACAAAAATGTAATATTTACGTATATATTTCACTTATTTAATTCTATCATTCGTGTTATTTGTTCTATCAAACCAATGTTTTCTAAATTCGTTCCTATATTTCAATCCATAAAATTATTTCATTATACAAATAATTTAGATTTTTTATACACAAAAAGACTAGGATTTAAAATCCTTAGTCTTTGTTATTTCGGTATAAATAGATTTTACAAACTAAAAATCCATCTCATCCACACGAGGTGCGCCCGAAGCTACCGAGATAGTCTTTAAGACTTCTCGCTCGTCTTTGCTGAGTTCAATTCCAAAACAGTCAAGATTGCTCTGGATACGAGAGACTGTCACTGACTTAGGTAGAGGTAAAAAACCTTCTGCCAAACTCCAAGCCAAGGCAATTTGTGCCACTGATTTCCCATGCTTATCAGCAATTTTTTGGACCTCTTTCTGTTCAAACAGCTCCCCTTGCCCAAATGGTCCCCAAGCCTCTAAGAGGATTCCTTTCTCTTTACAGTAGTCAACCACTTCCTCCTGATAAACTCCTAGTGCCAAGCGTACCTGATTGACCGCTGGGATGATTCTTGCTGTCTCAAGTAAGGCATCCAAATGATGGGGAAGGAAATTACTAACGCCGATAGCACGAATTTTACCTTCTTGGTACAGGTCCTCCATCGCTCTCCAGACATCGGCATTGCGAGTTTTCCATTCGTCATTTTCTCTTAAAGGTTTTGGATTTGGCCAATGGATAAGGTACAAATCTAGATAATCCAATCCCAGTTTTTCCATTGATTCTTCAAATGCTTGGCGTGCTTCATCATAGCTGTGATTGGTATTCCAGAGTTTGGTCGTTACAAAGATTTCTTGTCGTGGAAGACCGCTATCTCGAATAGCACGACCAACACTTTCCTCATTTTTATAGATAGCTGCAGTATCGATATGACGATAACCAGCCTTTAAGGCTTCTAAAACGGCTTGGTAGGCTACTTCTCCATTTTCAGCTTTCCATGTCCCAAATCCTAGTACAGGAATTGAAATTCCATTATTAAGGGTATAAGATTTCATCGTTTTTCCTTTCTATGTGAAGAAAATCTAAAGAAACAAAATCCTGATTATCAGAACACTTGCCCCTTTAGATTTTAACAATTATTGATCACGATCGTAATAGATCTCGTGAGCTTTCAAGCGAGAATTGAGCAATTCAGGAACGGTCACAAATGTATACCCTTCACCCTTTAAATACTCAATGACACTTGGTAGAGAATTAACTGAAGGACCATGGATATCATGCATGAGGATGATAGAACCATTGCGAACCTGACGTTGAATCTCTGTCAAAATGGCTGTCTCGTTTTTACTCTTCCAGTCCAAACTATCCACGTCCCACATGATGAAGCTTAAATCAAGGCCGTTTCGAATATCATCAGTGATGGCACCATAAGGTGGGCGCATCAGTTTAGAGCTTGATCCTAAAACTTGAGTTAGCAAATCTTCTGTATCGGTGATTTGCTTTTTAGCATCTTCGAGGGATAATTTAGAAAGAACGGGATGACTCCAGCTGTGGTTTCCTACAACATGACCTTCTGATTTCATTCGTTTTAGAAGATTTTCATTACCTGCAATGTTTTTACCAAGTACAAAGAAGGTTGCTTTTACACCATATTTAGCTAAAGTATCCAAAGCCTGCGTGGTTGTAGTTGGATTTGGACCATCGTCAAAGGTCAAGGCTACAACTTTTTTATTTTTCTTAGCAAAGTATGCTTGGTAAAGTTCAGCATCCTTTTCTAATAGATAAGAGGACTCAATGACATCAAAGAAACTAGATATTGGCAAAGCAATTTCCTCAACAGTCTCTCCAGGATTAGCAGGATAAAGGATGATTTGACTATCCTTATAGTCAAAGCTCCAAGATGTCAATTCTTGCTCTGTGAAGCTCTTTATAACTTGATCAATTTTTGCCTGGTCAAGTTTCTTATCTTCTAGAGTTGATTTGATTTGACTCAGTAAGAGTTCCTTAGCTTTGCTTGCATCTTTGAAGAGTTTGCTGAGGTCAAAATCTTTCCCATCTTCAGTCAAGAAAATTTTCCCTAAAGAAGTTTTTTCTTTTTCTTCAACCTTTGATGCAGACAAATCGTAAACTTGCTTACTGATACTACGAGCAACAACTCCCTTTAAGACTGGGTCCAACTGCTCAGTATAATAAAAGACCAAATCCTCTTTATCTTCCAGCTTTTCTTTGATATCCTGGTTGATTTTTTCTCTAACAGACGCAATGACTTCCTCTCCTTGCAGAGGGTAGTAGGCAATCACCTCAGCTTGACCTTTTCGGAAATGGTCCTTCTGACTACCTGAGTTGAATTGCTGGTCCTTTTCGCTTTTTAGCGCTTCAATTTTTTGTTCGTAAGATTGCTTTTGTAACAGCTTATAACCAATAGCACTCCCTAATAGAATCGTAGCAATTCCTAAGATTCCAACAAGGGAAAGCAATAGCCTTCTCGTTTTATCGTGAGAAACACGTTTCGCTCTATTTTTTTTCATATTTCCATCATATCAAATCAAGGCTATTATTTCAATGATAAACAGGGATTCTGTCTTCTTTTTAGGGAAATAAAAAAGCTTAGAAATCTCTAAGCTTCTATTTTAAAAACGAATCGCTTCACGTGTTTTTTCATATGAAGTTACAAAACGGTTTGTAACCCCTGGTTCAGCAACTTCCAATGCTTGTGAAATTTTTTCAAATGATGCCTGGTAGTCAAACTCTTTTTCAAAAATTTCAAGCGCTTCGTTAAAGGCCTCTTGGATACGCTCATCGAATGAACGGTAACGGTTTGAGTATTGCAAGAGTTGCTCCGTCAAGGTCGCATATTGAACGATATCATAGGTTTCTGTTTCAAGTGCTTCCATATCATTTGTTGCAATTTCAAGAACGCGTTTAACCGATTCAATATTGACTTGTGGTTGTTCTAACTCTGCCATCAAATCTTCAGTGTTATGACTTGCAGTAAAGAAAAGTTTCAAGAAACTTTGAGGGATTCCTGGCAAGTTTCTCTTCTCCATGTAACGTTTGATCGTATGCAAACGGTTCACATAGACATTTGCTCTTTGGCGAGCATTGAGGTCCTCTTTTTCGATTTGCGCAAGTCGTTCGCTAACAGAGATTTGCTCATCCTCAATATCCTTGAGGTTGCTTTGAAGCATTTTCAACTGTTCTTCAAGAGCAGAGTAGGCTTGTGTTGACTCACCTTGATCCTCTGTCACTTCCATGATTGCCTTATCAAGTGCAGCCAATTCTGCTTGAAGACGACGAACATGATTGCCATCACTTTCAGGAAGAAGGTAGGTTTTAGTCAAGCGTTCAAGATCTTGAACAAGCACCTGATTATTTTCTTTCAAGTGGTTGAGATAAGTGGGTAATGTCGAAAGAAGACTTTCAACCACTTTTTGAGCTGCAATTTCACGAGTGAAGATATTGTAAAGTGCGTTGATTTCTTCTTGAATGCGATTATTTTCATACTCTGCATTGTCCAATTCCAACTGACGAATATTTTCTTGATTATTTTTCAGAGATTCGTGCAAAAGTTGGAAACGAGACTCAATATCTGTTTCTGTAAAGTGATAGTTGGCATCTAACAGCTTGCGATAGCCTTCTTCCAAATCTGACAATTGATCTGGTAGGTCTGTTGTCAATGTTTCAACTAGAGCCGGAATACGATCAACGATATGAGTTAAGGCAAGAATATGGTTTTCAGTATCATCTAAGATTGCTGCGGCTTCAACTGGATCACCTGAAGAGTTCAAGGTAACAAATTGAGAGAATTCTGATTGGATGTTTTCCAATTGTTTCTCAATCTCAGGAAGGGCTTTCCCATATTTTTCTGAGTTTTCTGCAACAGTGTGCTGGAGTGTTTCAAACAAGTCCAAAGCGTGCAAGACACGACCACTGTTTTTAGATTCTTGTTTTTCAAGTTCTGAGAGGGCATTGCGAATAGCTGCAATGTCTTCTTCGATCAAGTCGATTTGGCTCTCAATTTGATCAATTTTGTGTGTTGCTTTAAAGAAACGGAAAGAATTGTTGTAGCTTTCAGCTTCAAAGAGATGGTTTTCAATATCAGCAAATGAGTTAAGTGATAAATCAACCCATTTTTGATTCCATTCACGGAAGGTTACCTGACTTTGACCAATCAAGTGCATGTTTTTAACGGCTTCAACCTCGTCATTAACTGGGAGGTTGTAGAGTTCTTCTTTTCTTTCTTCAAGGGCCGTTAATCGACTTACATTACGCTTACGTAAAAAGATAACTGCTACATAAGCTAGGATCAAAATGACTGCAATCGCAACCATTAGATAAATTAGTTGTCCATTAGACATATCAAACTCCTTTTATACTAGAAACAATCGTAATGATTATATCATATTTTTTAAACCAAGGGAACTATTTCCCACAATTTTTAGACGTCAAGTGTACTATAAACAGCGTTTTCTTCAATAAATTCGCGACGAGGTTCTACTCGATCCCCCATCAACATATCAAAGATCTTATCTGCTTCGGCAGCATCATCTACCGAAACACGCGCCATCAAGCGATGTTCTGGATCCATGGTTGTTTCCCACAATTGGTGGTCATCCATTTCTCCTAAACCTTTATAACGTTGGATGGTTGGTTTTGAACGCCCTTCACTATGACGTGCTAAGGCTTCTTGGAGTTTAATTTCTTGATCCGCACCTGGCTGGATGTATTCTTTAATCTCACTTCCAACTTTTACTCCGTAAATTGGCGGTTGGGCAATGTAGACATATCCAGCTTCTAGAATTGGCTTCATGTAGCGGTAAATCAGAGTCAGTAAGAGGGTTCGAATGTGGGCTCCATCAACATCGGCATCGGTCATCAAAACGAGTTTTTGGTAACGAGCCTTAGTGACATCAAATTCTGCCCCAAAACCTGTTCCCATGGCTGTGAAAAGGCTCCGAATTTCTTCGTTGGCAAGAATTTTATCCATGCTGGCTTTTTCAACGTTCAAGATCTTACCACGAATTGGCAAGATAGCTTGGAATTCACGGTTACGACCAGATTTAGCTGATCCACCAGCTGAGTCTCCCTCAACGATGAAGAGTTCGGTTTCAGCAGGGTTATTTGAAGAACAGTCTGCTAATTTCCCTGGAAGATTGGAAATTTCCAAGCCAGATTTCTTGCGAGTGACTTCACGCGCACGCTTAGCAGCTACACGAGCCTTGGCAGCCAAAATCCCTTTTTCCACGATGCGCTTGGCAATCTGTGGATTCTCCATGAGGAAATCAGAAAAGGCATCGCTAAAGAGGCGGTTGGTAATCTTAACCACTTCGCTATTTCCCAGTTTGGTCTTGGTTTGTCCTTCAAACTGCGGATTTGGATGCTTGACAGAGATAACAGCAGTCAAACCTTCACGAACATCTTCCCCTGTCAGGTTGTCTTCATTGTCTTTTAGCAGTTTATTCTTGCGGGCATAATCGTTGATAACACGCGTCAGTGCTGTACGGAAACCTTGCTCATGCGTACCACCTTCATGGGTGTGAATGTTATTGGCGAAACTCATGACGTTTTCGTGGTAACCGGTTGTGTACTGCATGGCTACTTCAACTGTGATATCATCCATTTCACCGTCTGTGTAGATTGGTGTATCAAAGATCACATCCTTATTTTCGTTGATATACTCAACGTAGCTAGCAATTCCACCTTCATAGTGATAATGCTTGGTTTGTTCGAGACCTTCACGCTTGTCTGTAATTGAAATTCGAAGTCCTCGGTTCAAAAAGGCTAATTCTTGAACACGTTTGTTTAATTTTTCAAAGTCAAAAGTCGTTGTTTCTGTAAAAATCTCTGGGTCTGGTGTGAAGTGAACTGTAGTTCCTGTTTTATCTGTATCTCCAACGACCTCAAGATCAGCAACAACATGACCACGACGGTATTCTTGGTAATGAATTTTGCCGTTTTTGTGAACATGAACATCTAGTTGCGTTGAAAGAGCGTTTACTACTGATGAACCTACTCCGTGGAGTCCACCTGATACCTTATATCCGCCACCGCCGAATTTTCCTCCAGCGTGAAGAACCGTAAAGACTGTCTCAACAGCAGGACGTCCCGTCTTTTCTTGAATATCAACAGGAATTCCACGACCGTCATCCACAACGGTAATAGAATTATCAGGTTCGATAAAGACTTGGATATGACTAGCAAATCCAGCCAAGGCCTCGTCAATAGAGTTATCAACAATTTCCCAGACTAGGTGGTGAAGCCCCTCTTTAGCAGTCGATCCGATATACATACCTGGACGCATACGAACGGCTTCCAGACCTTCTAAAACTTGAATTTGACTGGCATCATAATCCTGTGCCTGTTGGTTTTTGATTTCTTCTGTCATTTTTTTCCTTTTTCTTACATGTCTATTGCTGGTCTCAGTGTTGCAACATTGTCAAAAAGATAGGTATCTAGGCCTGCAGCTTTACCTGCTTCTACATCAATATTTCTGTCACCAATGACCAAACCAGATGTAATATGATATTTATCACGTAAATAAATCATGGACTCAGGATCTGGTTTCCGTTTAAAGCCAGAACTGGCAGTCACCACCTCGGTGAAGTAGTTCGCTATCTGGGTCTTAGCAAGAAGTTCTAGCACTTGGTCATTTCGATGAGAAACTAAGAAATGGCGACCACCCTTGTCCGAAATGTCTTTGAGTAATTCTGGAATTCCCTCAAACAAAACTGGATGCTCTAGCTCACGCGCTTCATTTTCTTTATAGTTCTCTAAAACCCCCTCGATATCTGGTGCAAACTTCTCGATGGCAAAAGCTGTCGAAACCTTCAAAGCTTCGTAGACACGGTCGTGTTCTTGCTCTATTCCATATTGGGCTAAGGTTTCTACAAAGGCTGCTGTAGAAGTCTCATAATTATCCAATAGGGTACCACCTAAATCCCATATATAGTCGTGATATTTCATACCCTTCATTATACCATTTTTTTATGAAAAAAGCGATGATTTCCTAGATTTTTCCAAGTAAAAAACGAGAGCCGAACTCTCGTCTTACAGTTGATTTCCAAAGACATCTCGATAGAGCATGCCGACTCGTAAACTTTCGGCATCTCCTCCCAATTGCTCTACCAACTCATAGGCAAAGGCAAGGGCAGTTGACGGTCCTCGGCTAGTTGTTAGATTACCATCTACAACCACTGTTTGCTTTTGATAAATTCCGTCAGTAATTTGCTCCTGAACACCGTCATAACAAGTAAAGTGCTTGTCTTTCAGGATACCTGCTTGATGGAGGGCTATTGGGGCTGCACAAATGGCAGCAATTTTCTTTCCTGCTTGGTCAAAGGCTTTAATCTCAGAAATGAGGGCTGGATTATCCCGTAGGTGAGCTGATCCTGGCATGCCACCAGGAAGAACGACCAAGTCATAGTCAGACAAATCACCATCAAAAACACGATCAGCTTTCACCTGAATGCCATGCGATCCTGTCACCTGCTCTTCAAATCCTACCATATCACATGAAATGTTTGCTCGACGCAAGACATCAACTACTGTCAAGGCTTCAATTTCTTCAAAACCCTGGGCTAAGATAACTGCTACTGTTGCCATAGTGGCCTCCTTATTTGATTTGTTTTAGGACGACTTTCTTTCGTTTGAATGGAACTTTTCCACTTTTCTCTTCTGCTAGATTGGTCTGGTAACTCATAGATAAGAGGAGACCGACACCAATGAGGTTGCTAATAATTGCGGATCCCCCTTGAGAGATGAAAGGTAGAGGAATCCCTGTCAAAGGAAGTAAGCCTGTCACGGCACCGATATTTTCAAAGATATGGAAGAGCAACATCATGATAAAACCAGTCGAAATGTAGGTGTAGAACTGGTTATTTGACCTGAGAGTAATCTTCAACATCCGATAAATAAGAAGCAAGTACAGGGCAACCACAAAGACCGAACCAATGAAGCCAAAATCCTCAGCAATCACCGTGAAAATCATATCACTCTCACGTACTGGAATGAGGAGATTGGACACATTGAAACCTTGCCCAAACAAGCCACCACTTCCAATCGCAATTTGTCCCTGCGCCTGTTGATATGTTGTTGTTTGTGCAAAGTCAAAGGGATTGAGCCAAGCCAAGATGCGGTTGATCTGGTAAGTTGGCATCCCAATCTGATGCAAGAAGGCACGTCCATCCTTGCTTATAAAGATGGCCATAAAACCTGCAACTGCAGTCACTCCTGTCGCAAAAATAGGAATGATAATCTTCCACGAAATACCTGAAAGGAGAACCATACCGGAAAAAATAGCTACAAAGACCAAGGCAGTCCCCAGATCACTTTGTAGGGCTAAGAGGATCAAGACTGGTATGGTAAAGGCGATCATCCAACCAATCAATAGGAAATCCAAGGGAATAGTCCGTCGCCATTCCTTGTGTTTTTGAGTGAATCTTACAATGGCTCGAGCCAACATCAAGATATAGGAAATCTTCATGAATTCCGATGGCTGGAAAAGTGTCGTTCCACCAATCGATACCCAGTTCTTGGCACCTGTTGACGCTACAAGATTTGGATTGTAGAAAACAAGGGGGAGGACCATCAAAGCTAGCCCTAGACCATAAAGATAGGGAGTCACCTTCCATAAAAACTCGGTATTAAAGAACATGACCACAAATCCAATGACAAGACCCAAGGCAATCCAAGCGATTTGCTGACCTAGAATTGGTAATACAATATTTGGATAGTCATGACTAACTGCTATATAAATGGCCACTACTCCAATCACCAGTAAACAAAACACTGGTAGGAGGAGGCTATAATCGACTCGAGAGTCGAAGGAACGTTTCATATTTTTTACCTTTTCTCTTTCTTGGATTTTTCTTTCATTCTATTGCGACGAGATTGGAGAAAATCAGCTACAGCAGGCTCTAGCTGTTCTCTAGAAAGAACCTGAACAGTCCTTTCTTTTGACAAGGCCTGAGCGATTTGTTTGCCGTAACGCTTGCTGACGACACGACTGTCTAAGATAACAGCAACCGAACCTTGATCAGATCGTCTAACAGTACGGCCCAGGGCTTGTTTTAACCGAATGATCGCCATCGGCAACTGATAATCATAGAAAGGATTTTTCCCTTCTTGACGCAGTTCTTGGTTTAATTTTTTGGTTAACGGTTCTTGGGGATTTTGGAAAGGCAATCTCGGAATCACTTGGATTACAAATGGATGAGTTGAAAAATCAACTCCTTCCCAGAAACTACCTGTTCCGAGTAAGATCTGGCGTTCGCCTTTTTCAAAACGTTTTTTCAGTTGGCTTGGTTCCCCATTTTTATACTGAGCTAGATGCGGTTGGTCGAGCAGGTCCGAAACTGCCAGCAGCATTTCTTTTGAAGTAAACAAAACCAATAAAGGTTCTTGAAAGACTTGTAACCTTCGGATAACAGAAGCCACTTCACTAGCATAGTCAAAAGGCGAAACTTCTGTCACAAGAGGAAAATCATTGACTAGAAAGACTTCTTGTTGCTCCTGTTTTGCTACATCAAGCCTAACAAGCGGAGCATCCGGAAATCCCAATAAATCTGCTAGGGAAACCCGATTGCTGATTTCAAGAGTGGCCGATACTCCTAGGAGCCTACAATCTTCTGGCAATAGGTCTGCTAGTATAAAGCGGCCTTTTTTGCTTGAACAAATCAAGACAGCCTTGCTCGATTTCTCTGCTGTAGCAAGCCAAAATTCACGGTCCGACGTGAAAAAGTTTGCCATCTCTCGATACTCTGGGAGAGTCAACTCCGAAAAATGCTGGCGCAAGTGTTCGAGAGAATCCAACCACTTCCCATTCTTCAGACCTGACTGATAGTGCTCTATCAAGTATCGATATTCAAAGCCAATACTCTCAAGCAAGCGCTTCTGAACCAAATCTTCCTCTGTCTCCAAGGACTTATCAAGCTGGGTTACAAGTTCCTCAAAGCGATAAACCTGCTGGGCTAGATTTTCAAGGGCTAGCAGCATTTTTTGAGCTTCATCCAAAATCACCAAACGGTTGTCAACAAACTCTGGATTGTCTTCCAAACGAGTAACCAGATAGGCATGATTGGTCAGAAGAACACGACTGGTCTTGACCTTTTCCTGCCCTCGTTTCCAAAAATCCTCTGTGGCAAATAAACTTTTCTTTGAAAGCTTGCCATCGTGGACTAGTTCTGGCAGAAAATGCTGATAGCGATAAAGTTGCCCGATTTCGTCCAAGTCACCAGTCTCTGTCTCCGTTAGCCAGATGAGCAGTTGCATTTTAAATCGTGTGAAAAGACGATTGGACTCCGGCCGATGGAGGACTTGGTGAAAAGCATCCAATTTCAAGTAATTTTGAGGCCCCTTGAGACTATGAATCTCCATATGGAAGACCTCTTTTAAGCGCTGACCTTCTTCTTGCATGATTTGATTTTGAAGAATTTTGGTCGGAACACTCACTAGGATACCTGCTTGACTCTCCAAGTTCAAAGCTGGGAGGAGATAACCATAAGTCTTGCCCAGTCCCGTTTGGGCTTGGATAAAGGAAGTCTGATGTTCTTCCAATAATTGCTCAATCTTCCCCGCAAATTCCAGCTGTTGTGGACGCTCCTCCAGCCCCAATAAAGAAATGTTTTTAGCAAAGTCTTTGGATAACTTTCGTGGGACTAAACCTTTGCTTTCCTTTTTGAGGAAAAGCCCATGAAGCTCCATCAAGTCTGGCGAAGATAAGAGAGATTGTTGCTGATAGACCTCCTCAATCACCAGATAACTTTCATAGAGAAGGTTGTCTGCAAGGTTTAATAAGCTTTCTAAGAGCCCTTTAGGTAGCTCAAAAAGTTTTTGACGCATGTAAAGCAAGAGTTCAGCTGTTGCTTGAGCATCTGACAGGGCAGTATGGGCATGTTCCAGCTCAATACCTAACTCTTGACAAAGGATACCTAGATTGTATTTTTCAAACTGAGGATATAGAACTTGGGCAAGCTCAACTGTATCCACCCGCGGTGTACGCAATTCATATCCTTCAAAAAAGAGGAACTCTGCAAGAAGGTTGGCATCAAACTGTACATTGTGCGCAACAAAAATACCGTCCTTAACCAATTCAAAAATTTTTCCGGCCACCTGAGAAAACTCTGGTGCCGCAGCCAAACGCTGATCGGTCAGACCCGTTAATTCTTTGATATGAGAATCCAAGGGTTCATGGGGATTGACATCAGTCGCATACTGATCGATGATGTCACCATTCTCAATCACCACAATGCCTACTTGAATAATTTTTGCCTTGCTTCCGGTGCTGGTCGCCTCTAAATCAACGACTACATACCGATCATTTCTTGCATTCATCATTAAAAATTATATCAAAAAAAGCATGATTTGACACCCCTCAACTTTGATAACAATCTCGCTTTCCTTTTGAGTTTGACTAAAAATCAAGACCTTAAAAGTGAGAATTTCACACAAGTTCAGCAGTTGGTCGCTAGTTCTGAGGTATTTGAAAACCTTATTAACAAAGCTACATCAACATAAAAAGACAACCAAGGTATTAGCTGCCTTTTTGAGATATTTTTTTCATTGCTTTCGGAAGTAGCTTGCTAATTTCTGTTGGCAAGACAAGGTAGTTTTCTTGAGCTAGTTCTTGCGCAATAGCTGAATGAAGGTGAGTTGCTGCCACCACTCTCTGATAGAGACTGACTTGATGAAACTGACCTGCAAAACCTGCAATCATCCCAGCCAGAGTATCTCCCATCCCACCAGTTGCTTGATAGGGACCTCCAACCTCTAACTGATAATATTCAGGCTGACCAGCTTCCCAGATACGAGTTGCTGGACCCTTCTCGACTAGAATCGTTCCTTGAGGAAAAGTAGAAAGAGCCCTAGCAGTCGTATCTTTATTTTGATGGTCAAGAACTATACCAGACAGTCTTTCCCATTCCCTTTGGTGGGGAGTTAGGATAAGCTGACTGGAAGGACATGGTAACTGACCTTTTGCTAAGATGCCCAAAGCACCGCCATCTGCAATCAAAATCTGGTCTTTTCTAAGGCTGTCACAGACCCGTTTTATGATTTCTTCTCCGAATGCATCCTCTCGCAAACCCGGACCTAACAAGACAACTTCTGCCTTTTCCAACTGTTCTTTTAACAATTGCTGGTCTTGAAGAGAAAATGCCATGGCCTCAGGTAAATGACTGTGCAGAGCCGAAATATTCTCCTTATCCGTGCCAACAGTCACCAACCCTGCCCCACTTTTGACTGCTGCCAAGGCAGCCATGATGATGGCTCCACCATAAGGATAGGTCCCACCAAGCAAGAGCAGACGGCCATAGTCTCCTTTATGACTGGTACGAGAACGTTCAATAATGACTTTTTCTAGTAAGGCTTGATCAATCATTTTCATCGTTTTTTCCTCAACTATCCTTTATCTGATTGTTTTAAAACAACTTGATAGACTTTCTTAGTCCACTCTTCTAAGTCTTCTCCATCATAGTCAAGATAATGCACCCTATCTTGTATTTTAGTTGGAATAATATTTTCAAATTGGCACTGATTATGAGTTGGAATAATGCAAATATACAACTCACTTAATAAATTAAGCATGTCCTTAATTTTTACAGCATGGTAACCATCAAAAATATAACCAGGAACTTTAATCAAATCTGTATAGATAAAATGAAAACTTACTCCAGGAATAAACTTATCTTGTAATTCTTTCTCTGAAGGAACTCGACCTAATAAACGCTCCATCGCCAATCGATAACCAGAACTTGTATTTGACCATCCTAACATGACATAGTCAAAATAATCTTTCGGATCAGATGCAGCATTTCGACTATCCAAAACCAACTCCTCAGCATCTCGCCTAAAGGCTTTCACAGCAGATAAGAGCTGACCTGTTTTAAAAATAGAAATCGCTGTATCTATAGTCGTAGTATGGCTACAGTAGTCTGAAGTCACTAGCCTCTTATGTAGATCATAAGTCGAAGCTACTCTTTTATCTGTAGGGGTAAATGGTGGAAGAAAGGGATGCTGACAGATGTAATCTAAAATCTCTTTTTTTAAACAAGAATCAGCACACTCGATACTTGTTTGACGTTTATGAAGTTTTTCGTAAGCTATAAATTTAGCAATTTTTTCTAATTCCCACTCTTGAATATTTGGATAATCAATTAGTGCTAAGTAGTATATTCCATCCCATTGTAAACTATATTCTCCATTATAAATTTTTAAAATCATCTAATCACCTCACTCCATTATACTACAAAAGGAGGGGCAAACCTCCTTCTATCTATTTTCCCTTAAATTCCGCAAAGGTCTGTAAGATTTTAGCTGCCACTGCTGGAGAAGGAGCTCCTTTTAGATCTAACGTGTCATCTGCATATGGAGTAAGGCCAGCAAAATCTCCTATCTGGACTGAATAGAGCGACGTTTTAAACAGTTCAATATCGTTTTGGTCATTTCCAAAAGCGATGAAGTTCTCCCCGCATAACTTTTCAACAGTTGTCGCCTTATGAGTATCCAAGGGATTAACATAAAGGCACTTTTCATGCGCATGATAGGAGAGATGAGCCTGTCCTAGTCTTTCTAGCTGACCAAGCAGATCATCAAGCAAATCCTCATGGTCGCCCATATAAACGACTACCTTAATCGGAGTCCCTAAATCCTCAAGTTTCTGATGACGAGCCACCTTTAGGGGATCTACACTGGAAATAAATGGAATCTTCTCTACAATCTGACCACTATAGTCAAAGCAATCATCTACAAAGAAAGGGAGATTATAAGTCTGGCAATAATCCACTAGCGCCTGATAAACTTTAGCATCGAGATTCCTTTCGAAGATAGCCTGCCCCAAATGATAGGCTACGCCTCCATTCAACCCTATGACCAAGCGCTGACTGAGTTCAGGGCCTAATAAACCCAAACAATCCCGATAAGAGCGAGCTGAGGCAAACACAAGCTCATGCCCATAATCTTCAGCCTTTAAAAGAACCTGCTGAATCTCCTCGTCTATGGTCATGTAGTCAAAAGATAGCGTTCCATCCAGGTCAAATACGAATTTCATTTTCCCAGTCCTTGTTTAGTGTTCGAAGCGCTGCCTGATAGGTTTGCTCCATTAGCATGGTAATCGTCATAGGACCAACTCCACCCGGTACAGGTGTGATGTGGCTAGCAAGTGGTGCAACCGCATCATAATCAACATCTCCACAAAGCTTGCCATTTTCATCTCGGTTCATCCCAACGTCAATGACAACCGCTCCTGGTTTGACAAAGTCAGAAGTCACAAACTTGGCGCGACCGATAGCTACGACAAGAATATCCGCTTGCGATGCTACTTGAGCTAGATCTTTTGTACGGGAATGAGTTAGAGTAACAGTAGCATTCTTGTCTAAAAGAAGCTGGGCCATCGGCTTCCCAACGATATTCGAACGACCAATAACGACCGCATTTTTTCCTTCCAGCTCAATCCCATACTCATGAAACATCTCCATAATCCCAGCAGGAGTTGAAGGAATCATAACTGGATGCCCTGACCAAAGACGCCCCATGTTTAGCGGATGAAAACCATCCACATCCTTTTCTGGCTCAATGGCAAACAAAACAGCCTCTTCGTCAATATGTTTAGGTAAAGGCAACTGGACCAAAATCCCATGCCAAGCTGGATCTTGATTGTATTTGGCAATCAAGTCTAACAATTCCGCTTGTGTAATGGTTTCAGGAACTCGCACTACTTCACTATGGAATCCTGCAGCAAGAGCTGACCGTTCCTTGTTGCGAACGTAGACTTGGCTGGCTGGATTGTCCCCAACCAAAATCACCACCAAGCCTGGAACTAAACCTGTTTCTTCCTTTAGTTTGGCAGTCTTTTCAGCCAACTGTCCTTGTAACTTAGCTGCAAGAGCCTTCCCATCAATAATCTGTGTCATATCACTTCTCTTTTCTGTCAAATATCCTCTATTATAATTATATCAAAAAACACCTTGCCATTCTAACACTTCTTGACTAATAGACCTTATAGTTTGAAACTATAAGAAAAAGCTCTTGTCGAGCTTTTAGTGCCTATTGATATTAGGTAAATCTGTCATGCTTTCTTTTTGACTTTTGGAGCTGGTAAGACTTCATACATCTCCTTGATTAATCTCATTAGAAATGATTTATCTTCAATGTCTTCTATCAAAATCATCTCCTTAGCTCCTTCATAAGGACGTTCAAGCCTAGTCTGTCCCAGTTGATCCATGAGCACCTTCACAGGCTTCAGTAACAGACGATTATCGTAGATTCCTCCAATAATCTTTCCACGATAATAAAGAATATACTCTCCCATCATTGGACGATAACTCATCTCCTCTAACTCTGATAGCTGTTCGAGAATAAAATCTAAATACTCTTTACTGGATGCCATGATGCCTACTCCATTTCTTCTAAAAATGAGGTCTTACAAAACCTTACTCAAAAATTCCTTGGTCCGTTTTTCTTTTGTTTGATCGAAAATCTCCTCTGGTGTTCCATCTTCGACAACAACCCCATCCGCCATAAAGATAACACGGTCTGCTACCTCACGCGCAAAGCCCATTTCATGCGTCACAATCACCATGGTCATCCCTGACTTAGCGAGGTTTTGCATAACAGCTAGGACTTCTCCAACCATCTCAGGGTCTAGGGCTGAAGTCGGCTCATCAAAGAGCAAAACATCTGGTTCCATAGCCAGTCCACGTGCAATAGCAATCCGTTGTTGCTGACCACCTGACAAACTCTGTGGATAAGCCGTCGCCTTGTCTGGCAAGCCAACTTTTTCTAACAGTTCCTGTGCTCTTTTCTCCGCAACTTCCTTGCTTTCACCTTTGGTTTTAATTGGTGACAAAGTGATATTTTCCATCACTGTCATATTGGGAAAGAGGTTGAATTGTTGGAATACCATACCCATCTTTTCACGCATAGCAAAAAGGTCATTTTTCTTATCAGTGATATCAACTCCTTCAAAGATAACCTTGCCTTTACTTGCTTCTTCAAGGAGATTCATCGAACGAAGAAGAGTTGACTTCCCGCTACCTGACGGACCGATAATGACCACAACTTCTCCACGTTTAATCTCAAGATTGATGCCTTTTAAAACTTCATTTTTCCCAAAAGACTTATGTAGTTCTTCAATTTTAATCAAGGTTTCTGTCATTATTTCTTGTCTCCTTGTCCAATATGTTTTTCAAATGCTTTCAACGCCACTGTCAAAACAGAGGTCATAATCAAATAGTAAAAGGCTGCAAATAAAAGGGGAGTCAACGGTAAATAAGTTGTTGTTGCTACAGTCGTTGCACCATTCCACAACTCCATCACCCCAATTGCCGACAAGAGGGAACTATCCTTGATAATGGTGATAAATTCATTTCCCAGCGCTGGAAGAATATTTTTGATAGCTTGTGGCAAAATGACATAACGCATGGCATTTTTCGGACGAATACCTAGAGAATATGCGGCCTCTAACTGTCCTTTAGGAACCGCATTGATCCCCGCACGAACAGTTTCTGAAACGTAAGCACCACTATTCATAGAAATAATCAGAATACCAGGAATCAAACGAGAAAGATCAACTCCTAAAATTCCCACTTGAATAGTCGGAGCATTGATATGCATAAGAGCAAAGGCAATCATAATCTGAACCATCATCGGAGTACCACGGAAGATCCAAACATACACATTTGCAAACCAAACGAGCGGTTTAAAGCGTGATCGCTGAACAAAGGCCAGTAACACGCCTATAATGGTTCCTAAGCAGACGACAAGGATGGAAATTAACACGGTAATCAGAGCACCATAGTTAAAATATGGTAAATACTTTGGTAAAAAAGAAAAATTCATATTCAATCAACTTTCTATGTATTAGATTGTATGATTATAACATGAATTGAATTAAAATGCAATCTTTTTTCTCTAATTTTAACAATTAACTTGATAGAATAGAGAAATAGAGAGAAATCACAGTTTTTTTCTAGTCAACTACCTCTTGTTTATGGTAAAATAGAAACGATAAGAAATGGAGGAGAATCAAAATGGAATCACATTTGGTTAGAATCATTAACCGCCTAGAAGCAATGACAAAAGATGGTGGAAATCTAAAACGTAATTTTGAACGTGAAGGTGTTGTTGTCGCAGAAGTTGCATACAGCCACGACGAAGAAAACGGATCACTCTTCACCCTTCGCGATGTAGAAGCTCGTGAAACTTATACCTTTGATAGCATTGATTTAATTGCAATGGAGATCTACGAACTCCTTTACTAATATAAAAACAACGGGCAGTAAGGCCCGATAAATGAGAATCCTTTTTGTCACCGCAAATGGGATTTTTTCTTACCTTCAATGTCGCTTGATTCTCCATAAATCCTTCTTTTAAAAACGACCACTTCCCAATCTTTTTACTTGCTTTACACCTTAATCATGCTATAATGAGAGTATAAAACTTTGACTATTCTTGACCTTTTTCTTAGACCAAGAATAAGAATGAAATGAGGTAGATGTATGCTCTGTCAAAACTGTAAAATAAACGACTCAACAATTCATCTGTATACCAATATCAATGGACAGCAAAAGCAAATTGATCTCTGTCAAAATTGCTATAAAATTATCAAAACAGATCCAAATAATACCCTCTTTAAAGGAATGACTGACTTAAACAATCATGACTTTGACCCATTCGGCGACTTTTTCAATGATTTGAACAATTTCAAACCTTCTTCTAATAACGTCCCTCCAACTCAATCTGGTGGGGGATATGGAGGAAACGGTGGTTATGGTCCTCAAAACCGCGGCCCACTTCAAACACCTCCTAGCCAAGAAAAAGGACTCCTAGAGGAATATGGTATCAATATTACTGAGATTGCTCGTCGGGGAGATATTGACCCTGTTATCGGTCGAGATGAGGAGATTATCCGTGTTATCGAAATCCTCAACCGTCGAACCAAAAACAATCCTGTCCTTATCGGTGAACCAGGTGTTGGTAAAACAGCCGTTGTTGAAGGTCTGGCTCAAAAAATCGTTGATGGTGATGTTCCCCATAAACTCCAAGGCAAGCAGGTCATCCGTCTGGACGTGGTCAGTCTAGTCCAAGGAACAGGGATTCGAGGCCAATTTGAAGAACGAATGCAAAAGCTCATGGAAGAAATTCGCAAACGCGAGGACATCATCCTCTTTATCGACGAAATCCATGAAATTGTTGGTGCAGGATCTGCTGGCGATGGCAATATGGATGCAGGAAATATCCTCAAACCAGCCCTTGCCCGTGGTGAATTACAAATGGTCGGTGCCACTACTCTCAATGAATACCGTATCATTGAAAAAGATGCTGCCCTAGAGCGCCGTATGCAACCTGTCAAGGTAGATGAACCAACTGTCGAAGAAACCATTACCATCCTTAAAGGGGTTCAAAAGAAATACGAAGACTACCATCACGTCAAGTATACTGATGCTGCTATCGAAGCTGCTGCAAATCTTTCCAACCGCTATATCCAAGACCGCTTCCTGCCAGACAAGGCTATTGACCTGTTGGACGAAGCTGGTTCAAAGATGAATCTGACACTGAACTTTGTTGATCCTAAAGTGATTGATCAGCGTTTAATTGAAGCTGAAAATCTCAAGGCTCAAGCTACTCGAGAGGAAGACTTTGAAAAGGCTGCTTATTTCCGTGATCAGATTGCCAAGTATAAGGAAATGCAGAAAAACAAGGTGACCGATCAGGATACTCCAATCATCAGCGAGAAAACCATCGAACATATCATTGAGCAAAAAACCAATATCCCTGTTGGAGAACTCAAAGAAAAAGAACAATCTCAGCTTATCCATCTAGCAGACGACCTCAAAACTCATGTCATTGGTCAAGATGAAGCTGTCGATAAGATTGCCAAGGCCATCCGTCGTAATCGTGTTGGACTTGGAACTCCTAACCGGCCAATCGGAAGCTTCCTCTTTGTCGGACCAACTGGTGTCGGTAAAACAGAACTTTCCAAACAACTAGCCATTGAGCTCTTTGGTTCTGCTGACAGCATGATTCGCTTTGATATGAGTGAATACATGGAAAAACACAGTGTAGCTAAATTGGTCGGAGCCCCTCCAGGTTATGTTGGTTATGATGAAGCTGGGCAGCTAACTGAAAAGGTTCGTCGCAATCCCTACTCTCTCATCCTTCTCGATGAAGTGGAAAAAGCTCACCCAGATGTTATGCACATGTTCCTTCAAGTATTGGACGATGGTCGTTTGACAGATGGGCAAGGACGAACAGTTAGCTTTAAGGATGCTATCATTATCATGACCTCAAATGCGGGTACTGGTAAGGCCGAAGCCAGCGTTGGTTTTGGGGCAGCTCGTGAAGGTCGAACCAACTCTGTTCTCGGTGAACTCGGCAACTTCTTTAGCCCTGAATTTATGAACCGTTTTGATGGCATCATCGAATTTAAACCTCTCAGCAAGGACAATCTTCTCCAAATCGTCGAACTCATGCTAGCGGATGTCAACAAACGCCTCTCTAGCAACAATATCCACCTCGATGTGACAGACAAGGTCAAGGAAAAGTTGGTTGACTTAGGTTATGATCCAAAAATGGGGGCACGCCCACTCCGCCGTACCATTCAAGACCATATCGAGGATGCCATCACTGATTTCTACCTTGAAAATCCAAGCGAGAAAGCCCTCAAGGCAGTCATGACAAGCAATGGCAATATTCAAATCAAATCTGCAAAGAAAAGTGAGAAAACAGAAGAGATTGCTTCTGAAATAGAAGAATAAATCTCATAAAAAGAACAGGAAACAAGATTTCCTGTTCTTTTTTTAATTCTCTTCTTGAACTTGATAGCGAAGAATTGTTTTTAATTTGCTTGGCTCCGTTCGATGAAGGTTATTGAGATAAATTTCTCGGTGGACTTCCGAAGTTCTTTTGAGTTTATGAAGTTGACAAAAATGCTCCATCTCTGCAAAAGTCTCATTTTCAGTATCAAAAGGTCCTACATGAAGCATAGCAAGACTTTGGCCCTCTTCTATCATTTCAAAACGAATAGCCTCATAGAGAATATTTGGCTTCTTGATTATGACCTCTTCCAAAGCTTTTTCAAATAGTTCTCTCGTAATAAAATCGGGTTGCCCAATCATAATGCTATAAGAAAGCTCACTTTTTACCAGTTCTCCCTCCTTCTCCTTTTTCCATACACCTTCTAAAGGAAAGACAGTAAAATCAGTGTAAACATCATCCAGAGGAGCTTTTTTATACTTCATCTTTATCGCATAGGCTAAGGCATATAAGGCCCCTACGCGTTCTGAAAAATCTTCTTGATTTGGATCACCTTTACCATCAATCACGATATAGGATTGACCTGATACCCGCAGGATGCTGGGCCTAGCTTTCACTTGATAAAGATCTTTTGCTTCTTTTCTCCATTCGTATTTCATTTGGTTCTTCTCCTTTCTATCTCTAGTATAGCACCAAAACCCTGACATCTTTTGTCAAGGTTTGTAAAGTTTTTGGATTTTTTCTAATCTAGAAAGCAATTCCTTCTTCAGATGATTGGGGGCGAGTATTTCCACTCCATCTAGATAAGACAGGAGGTAAGTATACAGACTTTCATGCTCTGGTAGGACTGTCTTGACATAATAACACCCATCTTTCCCCAAGCTAATCTCATCTTCTGAAAAATCTTCATAAACCCGGAAAGCAAGCTTGGGACTAAACTTCAAGGAAACTTCGATTTGATGTGCCACTTGATCTGAACTATCAACCCAATCCTCCACATTTTTCTGCTTCACAGTTTCAGTTGTTAGGTGATAATTCCTAATTCTAGACAATTTGAAAAAACGCCACTCTTCCTTCAAACAACAGTAGGCATGAAGGTACCAATCTCTCTTTTTAAATACTAGTCTAAAGGGCTCGACTGTACGAATCGTTTTCTGACCACACCCACCTAGATAAGTAATCACCAGTTGCCTTTTCTCTAGAATAGCATATTTGATGTTATCAAATAATTCTTTTTGACCTTCTCGCTTCCTCCAGTCAGTCAAGTCTACTTCTATCCAAGGGCTGGTAGAAACTTGAAAAATAGATTCCAATTTTTCAAGTAACAGGTCTTGCCTATCATCAGTCAGGGCTTGAATCCCTTGCAAAGCTGACAGAAGTTCTATTTTTTCATCCTCCGATACGAGAGCACGATCCAGAACAAAGTTCTTCATTAAAAAGATTCCGCCCGCCTTCCCAGGTATCGAATAAATGGGAATCCCCGCCATACTCAACCGCTCAATATCACGATAAATCGTTCGTACAGATACTTCAAATAATCGGGCTAATTCAGGAGCCGTTGTACTACCTTTTTCTAAAAGTAGATATAGGATACGAAATAGTCTTGATTCTGCCATAAAATCACCTCTCTTTTATTATACCAGTTATAGTGCTAGGTCTGGAAAGTTTAACTAGACAAGGATTGACCAAGACAAAGTAGCTTTTTCTGCACCAGTTCGTTGGTTTATTCTTGACAGCTAGCCCCTCGTCCATTATGATAATAATAAAGACACTAGAGAATGAGGAAAAAGCAATGCCAAACCCAACTTTTGGTGAAAAAAAAGAGAATGTAGCCTACCAGCCCCGCTATGGTGTGTACGCAGTTATTCCGGATGCGGAGAAAAAACAAATTGTCTTAGTTCAAGCTCCCAATGGTGCTTGGTTCTTGCCAGGTGGAGAGATTGAAGCAGGCGAAGATCATCAAGAAGCACTAAAGAGAGAACTAATCGAAGAACTTGGCTTTACAGCTGAGATTGGAACCTATTATGGACAAGCTGATGAGTATTTCTACTCTCGCCACCGTGATACCTACTACTACAATCCAGCTTATCTCTATGAAGCTATTTCTTTCCAAGAAGTACAAAAACCATTGGAAGATTTTAATCACATTGCTTGGTTTTCTATTGATGAAGCAATTGAAAAACTCAAACGTGGTAGCCATAAATGGGGAATTGAAGCTTGGAAAATCCAGCATGGAATTGGCTAAAATACACGATTTTATTCAAAAAGTGCTATAATAGAGTTAGAAAATCGGAGGAACTGTTATGAAGCTTATCAATACAACAAACTCACACTCGCAACTTGTTAAAAGCCAATTAGAAAGCACAGACGCAACTCTTGTCGAGGTCTATTCTGCTGGAAACACAGATGTAGTTTTCACACAAGCTCCGCTTCACTATGAAATCCTCATTTCCAACAAACACCGAGCTATTCGTGAACCTGAAATCGAAACCATCCAAGACTTCTTCTTGAAACGTAAAATCGATAAAGGAAGCATTGATGAAGCCAATATCAAGACGCTTTATTCAGATAAATTGATTGAGATTTCAATCCCAATAAAATAAGAAGACCAGCCAAAAGCTGGTTTTCTTTTGCAAAAAAGATTGGCAGTGCACAGCTACCAATCTTTTAGTTTTATTTCACAGCTTCTTTTAATGCATCTACCTTATCCAAACGTTCCCATGGAAGGTCAATATCTGTACGTCCCATGTGTCCATAAGCCGCTGTTTGACGGTAAATTGGACGTTTGAGATCCAGCATTTGGATAATTCCTGCAGGGCGAAGGTCAAAGATTTGACGCGCTGCTTTTTCAAGCTTGCTTTCAGCTACCGTTCCAGTACCAAAAGTATCGATACGAACAGAAACAGGTTGCGCCACCCCGATAGCATAAGCCAATTGCACTTCTGCCTTCTTAGCAAGGCCTGCTGCAACGATGTTCTTGGCAATGTAGCGAGCTGCATAAGAGGCTGAACGGTCCACCTTCGTCGCATCCTTACCTGAGAAGGCACCACCACCATGACGAGAGTAGCCACCATAGGTATCCACGATAATCTTACGACCAGTCAAACCTGAGTCTCCTTGAGGTCCACCGATTACAAAGCGACCAGTTGGATTGATGAAGAATTTAGTTTGCTCATCCAAGTAAGATGCTGGAATAACTTCCTTGATAACCTTGCTAATCACATCATTATGAATTTGTTCATTGCTAACTTCTGGGTCGTGCTGAGTTGAAATAACGACTGTGTCCACACGTACCGGACGATCATTTTCATCATACTCAACCGTAACTTGTGATTTAGCATCTGGACGAAGATAGCTGATTTCACCAGACTTACGAAGTTCTGCCAAACGACGAACCAACTTATGACTGAGTGAGATTGGCAATGGCATGAGTTCTTCCGTTTCATCCACTGCAAATCCAAACATAAGACCTTGGTCACCAGCACCAATCAAGTCCAGTGGATCTTGATCTGCATTTCCACGAACTTCCAAGGCTTCGTTAACACCTTGGGCGATATCTGGTGACTGCTCAACAAGTGACGGATGAACTCCCACCGTCTCCGCAGAAAAACCATACTCTGTATTGGTATAACCAATCTCTGCAATGGTATCACGAACCACTCGGTTAATATCTACATAAGCATGTGTAGAAATTTCACCAAAAATATGGACCGAACCTGTGTATACAGCTGTCTCGGCAGCAACGTGCGCATCTGGATCCTTTGCTAAAATAGCATCCAAAATCGCATCTGAAATTTGGTCTGCAATCTTATCCGGATGCCCCTCAGATACAGATTCAGACGTGAATAATTTACGTTCTGACATAAAAATGTCCCCCCTTAAAAAATATTGTTATAGAGTTACAAAGTACTGATAGAAATTTCTACCATCTTATCGGGACTATATAACCTTATTATTATACCACTTTTTACTTTTTTTTGCAGTATTTTCTCTAAATAAAAACTCAGTAGAATCAGGTGATTCTACTGAGTTTTTAAAATGTTTGGCGTTTTGCTTTACGCTCTGCACGCCCACGAGCACGATTTTCAGCACGCTTGGTTTTGCGGCGTTTTTCATCCACTGCCCATTGAATCTTCTTCTTATAGCCTGGTTTGACTTTTTTCTTTTTCTTTTTAACCAAGCCAATCATTTCGATATCAAGCTTATCCTGCTTCTTTTCACGATTGGCACGACGATCACGGTCATAGGTATCTTGAAACTCTCCGTCTTTGACCATCTTAGGAGTAAACTTGATCCCTAATTTTTCCAACTCACGGATATCCGAGTCATCGCTTGGCTGGTAAAGGGTAATAGCTGTACCTGGTAGACCGTTTCGTCCGGTTCGACCGACACGATGCACAAAGAAGGACAAATCTTGCGGAATGGCGTCATTGATCACATGGCTGACACCTTCAATGTCAATTCCACGCGCTGCCAAATCCGTTGCGACAATGTACTCAAAATCAAGGTTCTTCACCTGATTCATGATCCGCTTGCGTTCACGAGGAGCAATATCTCCATGAATCTTAGCCACCTTCAATCCTTGAGCAGTCAAGTAGGCATGTAACTCATCAGCACGCGTTTTTGTGTTAACAAAAATCATTGCCAAATAAGGCTGCATCAACTGAGTCAACTGATAAATTTGAGCGTTCTTGTCACGGCCCTTGGTCGAAATCAACCAATTATCGATCGTATCTGAGATAACTGTTTTAGTCTTGATTTTTTCCATGACAGGATTTGACAAATATTTTTTCAAGAATGGTTGCAATTTTTGAGGAATCGTCGCTGAAAAGACCATGAATTGCAAGTCTTTTGGAAGGCTCCCTGCAATCTTATCAACGGTTTCCAAGAATCCCATATCCAAGGTCATATCGGCTTCATCAACTACAAAGGTCTTGGCCTTGTGAATAGCCAAATCACCAGATTTGACCAAGTCATAGATGCGACCTGGCGTTCCGATAACGATATGTGGTTGGTTGCTGGCAAGTTTTTCAATCTGACGCGCCTTATCCGTACCACCCACATAATTAACCACACGAACTTCGACATCTGAGTGAGCTGCAATCTGACGAGCTGCTTGGTAAATTTGAGTAGCCAACTCACGACTTGGTGCAGTAATGACCACTTGCACACTATCGCTAGTTTCATCTAATTGCTGGAAAATGGGTAACAAGAAAGTATGAGTCTTTCCTGAACCAGTTTTCGACTCGCCCACCAAGTCACGACCTGCCAGGACAATAGGAATCAACTTTTCCTGAACTTCGGTAGGAGTCGTAAACTTCAACTCCTCCAATGCCTTTTCTATATAGTTTTTAAACTGAAATTTCGTAAATGACATATTATCCTCAATTCTATTCATCTAACCATTATACCATATTTTGAACATTTTCAGTAGTCCAGTTCGAGAAGCAAAAAATGAAAGGAAGCAATTCCTTTCATTTTTTATTTCCAGTTTAAAATAGCATTCAAACCATAGTGGTCACTGACCTGTGGACTATTTTGACCATCAAAAACCACATGTAAACTTTCTACTTCTAAGTCTTTTGTCGTAAAGACGTAGTCAATTCGTAGTGGTTCAGTATTGCCTTTCCAGCCATCAATTTCTGGTGGAACGGTATAGCTACCACTTCTTTCTTTCGCAACTTCAAACGCGTCTTGTAATCCTAGTGGGCTAGCTAAAATCGCTTGATAGCCTTCCTGACCAGCTGGATTATTAAAATCACCTGCTAAAATCAGAGGTTTGTTCAACTCTTTTAGTACAGCCTCAAATCGTGCCCATTCTTCTTGGAAACCTTTATCCCACCAAGAGAGATGGACGCTTGCAAGAGCAAGTTCCTTGCCTTCAACCTCTGTCTCAGCCAAAGCAACGCGACGAGTATGGTAGTCCGTTGGATCATCTACATCTGATACTAAAATCTCACGCGCCTTAATAGGTGTTTTAGATAAGATAGCTACGCCTTCATGGTAGCGGTCATAGCCAATATGATTGTAAGCCCAAGTCCAGTAGTAGTTTTTCCCTTTCTCAGACATTTTTTCGACCAGGAGTCGTACATAGTGGTCCTGATGAATAGGTTCTGCTGATGGTAAAGCTTGATAGTGATTGTTAACCTCTACCTCCGGCGAAGTCATTTCTTGATTAATTTCTTGAAAACAAATCAAATCATAATCTTTGTCAAGAATATCTTGGAGCAAGAGCTGGAATTTTTCATCTGCTTCTTTTTCCATCCAACTATGAGTATTGAGTGTTAAAAATTTCATGCTTTTCTCCTAAAACAAGAGGTTGGAAAACAGCTTCCAACCTCGAGTATATTACAATTCTACTTTAGCAACTGCTGTTTTAGCTGCAAGAGAACCTGTTTGTTCTAATTTAACTGATTTGATAGCATCACCATTTGTAAAGACAACCACTGTTGATGTTTCACGACCTGCTGCACGGATAGCATCCAAGTCAGCTGTCACAAGAAGATCACCTGCTGCAACCTTTTGTCCTTCAGAAACGTGAACAGTAAATGGTTTTCCTTCAAGACTTACTGTATCCAAACCAATATGAACAAGCACTTCAAGACCTGAGTCAGTGACAAGACCAAGAGCGTGTTTTGTTGGGAAAATACTTGATACAGTACCAGTAACTGGAGATACAATGTTACCATTTGCTGGTTCTACTGCAAAACCATCACCCATCATTTTTTGAGCAAAAACTGGATCTTCCACTTGTTCCAAAGCAACAACTTGACCGTCAGCTACTGAGTAAACTTCCTCAGTTACACCTTTAAAATGTACAGTATTTTTTTGAGCTTCTGTCATTTGGCTTGGAAGAGTTTCAGGAATTACTTCACCTGAGTCAAGGATATCTTGGATATCAGATTTCAATACGTCAGCTTTTGGTCCGTAGATAGCTTGGACACCTTGTCCTTTCATGACAAGCCCCATAGCGCCTTCTGCTTTCCATTGTTCCTCAGTACCAACACGATCTGCATCCTTAACAGTTACACGAAGACGAGTCATACATGCATCTACATCTACGATGTTTGCACGACCACCAAGAAGGTTAATGATATTTACAGCTTGAGAAGCTGCTGCAACTTTTGTTTCTCCTGGAGCTACATCTTCTGATGCTCCTTCAGCAGTTTCATAGTTTCCGTTACGTCCTGGAGTTGCATAGTTGAATTTCTTAATCATGAAGTTGGCAATGAAGTACATGATGACTGCAAAGAGGACAGTTACCCAGATAAAGTTAATGATATCCATACCAAGACCAGCGTTGATAGCTAGCGGAGTACGAGTCAAGAATTCAATTGAACCGAATGAGTGCATACGAAGGTGAACAATATCCGCCATAGCAAAGGCAGCACCTTGAACAAGAGCATACACTAGGTAAAGAGGTGTTGCAATGAACATAAACATATACTCGATAGGTTCAGTAACCCCTGTCAAGAATGTTGCAAGGGCTGTCGCAATCATCATACCCTTGTATTGGTGTTTCTTGTCAGCATCAACATTGCGGTAGATAGCAACGATGACACCCATCAAGATACCGAATGAACCGATCATTTGACCAACTTTGAAACGAGCTGGAGTGATAGTTGTAAGAAGGTGTTGGTATTGGTCAGCATTTGAACCTTTAAGGTTAACAAGGTCTGTCACCCAAGCAAGCCAAAGTGGGTCTTGACCAAATACTTGAGTTCCTTTTGCTGCACCAGTTAACACTTCGTATGTTCCACCAAGAGCTGTATAGTTCATTGGGATAGTCAACATGTGGTGAAGACCAAATGGCAAGAGCAAACGTTCCAAAGTACCATACAAGAATGGTGCAAGGACTGGAGCAGTTTCTTGTGAGTTGGCAATCCAAATACCAAAGTTGTTGATACCTGTTTGAACTACTGGCCAAAAGGCAGCAAGTAGAATTGCAGCAATAGTTGAACGAAGAATAACGACGAATGGTACGAAACGTTTACCATTGAAGAATGAAAGGGCATCAGGAAGTTTACGGAAGTTGTAGTATTTGTTATAAGCTGTTGCCCCAACAAAACCAGAGATAATCCCTACGAAAACCCCCATGTTAAGCGCTGGTGCCTCAAGAACGCTGATAAAGTAGTCAGCAACCTTGATTGAACCACCAAAGAAAGTAGTAACCATTGCTTCAGGGTTTTTCAACATATCACCTGTAACACCGAAGATAGTACCTGTGATACGGTTAATCAAGATAAAGGCAAGTCCGGCTGCAAATGCACCACCTGCACGTTCTTTTGCCCAGCTTCCCCCAATAGCAAGGGCAAACAAGATATGAAGGTTACCGATAACCCCCCAACCAATTTGCTCAAGGATTCCACCTGTAATCACTAGAGGAGCAAGGTTTGGGTCGATCATCACGATTGATTTACCGATTGAGATCATCAATCCCGCCGCTGGCATAACGGCGATAACCACCATTAAAGCCTTACCGAATTTTTGCCAAAATTCGAAAGACAAGACATTTTTGAATGTAGCTTTCATCATTCAAATCTCCTTTATTTTATTTAGGCAAACGTTTTACGAAAACGTTTGCATTTGGTTATGTATTAATTATACCACTTTTATTTTTTTGTAAAGGCTTTTATAAAATAATTATCTACTTTTTTTAATTTTTAAAAGGAAAAAGAGAAGTTTACGAAAACTTCTCTTTAAAGATGTTTTGTTTTTCTGTTTTTATCTCAATTTGCATTTATATCCAATTAGATTTTCAAGAATCGACGCATGGAAATCCCTGAACCAATTGAACCAATGAAAATTCCGATTACAAATAGTAGAACTGTCATCAAAGGGATAAACACATCTGGCATAATCATTGATAAGTTTTGACCTACCAAGGATTTATTAACCGATTGATAAACGATATTGTAAACAAAGAATACAAGAACTGAGGGAATCGCTGCGCCAAGCAAGCCAATAAAAGCACCTTCTAGCAAGAATGGGCCACGGATATAACCATTTCTCGCTCCAACAAGACGCATGATCTGAATCTCACGACTACGTGAAATAATGGTAATACGGATGGTATTGGAAATGAGGAAGACTGCGATAAAAATCAAGAGTCCTGCAATAACCAATCCCCAAACACGGATAAAGGAAGCCAGTTCGAAAAGTCGTTGAGTGTTGGCTCCACCATCTTGAACTTCTGATACTCCCTCAATTTTCTTCGCTTCTTCAGCTACTGTTTTAACATCACTTGGAGAATTTGTATCGACGATATAGGCATCATAGAGAGGATTTGCATCCCCTTCAAAGACCTTCCAATCGTCACCCATGGTTTCCGTTAATTTTTCATACTGTTCTTCTTTACTTGAGAAGGTAACACTTTTTACAGCAGGCATAGCTTTCAAAGCGTCATAGACCTTGTGGTAGTCATTATTGGTAACTGTCTGACCTTCTTTTTCAATCGTTTCACTGTTATCTGCTACATCCTTACGAATGTAGACCATAACACGAACGTTGTTTTCAATATCGGTAGCCAGTTTTGCTGTATTAAAAATTACAGATGCAAACAGGGCAACGAGTGTTAAGGTAATCATAACCGAACTCACTGCTGCTACTGTCATCCAGCCATTTCGTTTTAAACTTTTTAATGATTCAAATAAATGGCGAAAAAATCTACTAATCATCGTATCCATATTCTCCTTTAGCTTCGTCACGAACGACACGGCCATTTTCAATGGCAATGACACGGTGGCGCAAGGTATTTACGATTTGGCTGTTGTGGGTCGCCATCAAAACAGTTGTACCTTGAAGATTGATGCGTTCCAACAGATTCATAATTTCCCACGAATTATCTGGGTCCAAGTTTCCTGTTGGTTCATCAGCAATCAATACTTTAGGATTGTTGACAATCGCACGGGCAATCGCAATCCGTTGCTGTTCTCCACCTGAGAGTTCATTCGGGAAAGAACGAACCTTGTGTTTTAAACCTACTAGGTCCAATACTTCCATAACACGTTTTTTGATGTTACGGCGATTCTCTCCAATAACTTCCATTGCGTAGGCAATATTCTCATAAACCGTTTTCTTAGGCAAGAGTTTGTAATCTTGAAAGACAACCCCGACACTACGACGTAGAAGCGGGATATCTTTCTTCTTGATTTTAACTAGATTAAAGCCTGCAACTGATAGGCTTCCTTTTTCGATCTTTACTTCTCGGTATAAAGCTCGAATAAAGGTTGACTTACCTGCCCCAGAAGGTCCTACGATATAGGCAAACTCCCCTGGTTCAATGGTAACAGAGACACCACGCAGGGCAGTCGTTCCATTGTCATACTTTTTGACAACATCTCTCATTTCAATGATTGACATATGAGTTCCTTTCTTTCTTAGCTAATTCGCCACTTGAGGTAGGCATCGATGAAACCATCAAGGTCTCCATCCATAACCTTATCTACTTGGGAAACTTCAAAGCTTGTACGGTGATCTTTTACCATAGTATAAGGTGTGAAGACATAAGAACGAATCTGACTTCCCCATGTAATTTCTTTTTTCTCACCTTTGAGGGAATCAACTTCCGCAGCTTTCTTTTCTTGCTCCATCTGATAGAGCTTAGCCTGCAACATCTTCATGGCACGATCTCTATTTCCATACTGGGTACGATCGACCGTTGATTGGACGACAGTTCCTGTAGGAATGTGTGTCAAACGCACACCTGTTGAAACCTTATTGACGTTTTGTCCACCAGCGCCACCTGAACGGAAGGTATCCATTTTGATATCATCTTCACGAATCTCCACTTCGATGGTATCATCCAACTCAGGCATAACCTCTACGGATGTAAATGAAGTATGGCGACGTTTGGCAGAGTCAAATGGCGAAATACGGACTAAACGGTGAACACCCATTTCTGATTTAAGTAGGCCGTATGCATTGGGTCCTTCAAAAGACAAGGTCACAGACTTGATACCTGCTTCATCACCAGCCTGGTAATCCAAGACTTCTACTTTAAAGCCTTTGGCATTTCCATAACGAGTATACATACGAAGCAACATATCGCCCCAGTCCTGTGCCTCAGTACCACCAGATCCTGGATGGATTTCCAAGATTGCATTATTATGGTCATAAGGTTCTGACAAGAGAAGGGTCATCTCGTAGCTGGTCATCATCTTATCCAGTTCTGTCAACTGTTCGACCAGTTCATCATGGACTGACTCGTCTTCTGCTAAAAAGTCCAATAAAATCTCAACTTCATCCTGCAACTCTTCCATTTTACGGAAGGTGTTGTAGGTGTTTTTTAATTCATTTAATTCTTGCGACGTTTTTTGGGCCGCGATATTATCGTTCCAAAAATCAGGTTCTGTCATCTTGTTTTCCAAGATGGCAATCTCTTCCTCTAAGCCTTCGAGGTCAAAGAGACCCCCTAAAAGAAGCTAATTTTTCACGATTTGCGTCAATTTTTTGACGAATTTCTGAAATGTCCATAGATACTCCTCTTCATATCGTTTTATTATACCATAATCTCTCATTTCTTTCCATATTTTGCTTTTCACAGCTTTTGATGGCAGAAGAAAAGAGGCTCTAAAGCCTCTTGTTTAAAGGACTTTGGCAGAGGTATGAGTAATCTCCTCCACTTGAATTCCTTCTTTTTCAAACTTATCTTTTAATGAAGTCAAATCGATTTTTCCATCAATTTGAACTTCGATGACGACCTTGCCATCCTTACGTGGAATGTTTACAGTATGGGAAATATTTAAATCCTCTTCTACAATTAAAGCTACAATTTTCCCCAATACTCCGACTTCATTTTCTGTAATGAAACGAACCCGAATCCCCTCTTCTCCGTATCCGGCGATTTCCAAGAAAGCCTGAAAAACATCGCGGTCTGTAATGACGCCGTAGACCTGATGATTGTCTACGACTGGCAATATCCCAATTTTATTTTTCAGCATCAGGTAGGTCGCATCTTCTAGACTAGCATAGCCAGAAACCGTCACGACATCTCGAATCATTACATCTTTTACTTTGGTTTTATTCAGAAGATAATTCATCTCATAGATAGAGAGACTGGTTGCTTTAGATGGGCTGGCTTCCGCAATGGTTCCTTCTGTTACCAATCCGACTAATTGATCGTTTTCGATAACAGGTAAACGGTGCAAACCTTGCTCGCGCATCAAATCTGCTGCGTGTGCTACAGTCGTATCTGGACTGATATAAACTACCTTACGGGTCATGAAATCTTTAACTGCCATGAGACTTCTCCTTCTATATTGCTACTTTTATTATACACTTTCTTAGAAAATCTATCAAACGCTTTCATCCTTTTTTCAAGATTTTGAATAATCTGAGTCTTTTACAAAAAAGAGCTCTAATCTAGAGCTCTATATGTGCAAGTTAGCAAACATTATTTATATTTCTTTCAGTTGTTAAGGATACTAGCAACTAGTATTGAAAACCTATTATCATCTCCATCAACAACCTAAACTAGTCTACCAGACTAAAGGAGAATAGCTGCACAATTCTTATCCTCCGACTAAAACAATCCACTGGATTGGAGGATTACTTACGTAATCCTTATCTACCGACTAAAAAGGTCCCTCGGACTATAGAGGGATTGCGTGCGCAATCTCCATCCACAGCCCAAACTAGTCTCCCAGTCTAGAGGAGAATTGCTTATGCAATCCTTATCCTCCAACTAAAACAATCCACTGGATTGTTTTAGCCACCTAGATATGCTTTTCTGACTTCGTCTGATGCTGCGAGTTCTTTTCCTGTTCCTGATAGGACAATCTTTCCTGTTTCAAGTACATAACCACGGTCAGAGATAGCGAGGGCCTTGTTAGCGTTCTGTTCAATTAGGAGAACCGTTGTTCCTTGCTTCTGAATATCTTGAATGATATCAAAAATTTCTTCGATAAAGATCGGGGCAAGTCCCATTGACGGCTCATCCAAGAGAAGGAGCTTAGGTGTAGACATGAGAGCGCGTCCCATAGCCAGCATCTGCTGTTCACCACCTGAAAGAGTTGCCGCATCTTGGTTTTTACGTTCTTCCAAACGAGGGAAACGTGAAAAGACTTTTTTCAAGTTGGCTTGATTTTCTTCACGATTTTTCTTCAAGAAAGCTCCCATTTCCAAGTTTTCCATAACAGTCAAACCTGGGAAAACATGGCGTCCCTCAGGAACTTGTGAAAGACCACCTGCCACGATTTTTTGCGCTGGCAACTTTTGAATTTCTTTTCCTAAAAACTGAATTTTACCAGCACTTGGACGAACCAAACCTGAAAGGGTACGAAGAATGGTTGTTTTACCAGCACCATTGGCACCGATAAGGGAAACAACTTCACCTTCATTAACCTCGAAACTTACATCACGAACTGCTTGGATCATACCGTAATGCACAGAGAGGTTTTCAACTTTTAACATAGACATTAGGCTTCACCTCCTAGATAAGCTTCAATAACGCGTTTGTTGTTCTTGATCTCATCCGGAGTCCCGTGAGCAATCAACCGACCATATTCAAGAACATAGATACGCTCAGTGACTTCCATAACCAAATTCATGTCATGTTCGATAAGCATGATGGTAATTTTAAATTCATCTTTGATACGACGGATCAATTCTGTCAATTCAGCTGTTTCTTGTGGATTCATACCAGCTGCAGGTTCGTCCAAAAAGAGGATTTTAGGTTCAGTTGCCAGAGCACGAACGATTTCTAATCGACGTTGTTGACCATAGGCCAGATTCTTAGCAAGGGTATCTGCGTCACCATCCAAATCAAAAATCTTCAGCAAGTCCAAAGCTTTGCTTTTTAATTCTTCCTCATTCTTATAAAAAGCTGGTAGGCGTAGGAAGCTCGCAAGGACATGTTGTTTATGATGATTACTAAATGCAATCAAAACATTTTCCAAAACTGTCAAGTCCTTGAACAAACGAATATTTTGGAAAGTACGACTGAGACCAAGTGAAGCAATCTTATAGGGAGTTTTCCCATTTAGGAGGTGACCATCTAGCGTCACAGTACCTTCGCTTGGTTCATAAACGCCAGTCAGGAGATTGAAAAGGGTTGTTTTACCAGCCCCGTTTGGTCCAATCAGACCAACCAACTCTCCCTCGTTCAATTCAAGAGTGACATCTCCAACAGCTGTTAGACCGCCAAAATGTTTGGTTAACTGTTTAACTTCAAGTAATGCCATTAATTTTGTCCCTCCTTCTTAGATTTTTTAAAGAAACGTGAAAGACTCAATTCCCATGTCCCAAGAAGTCCACCTGGTCTGAAAATCATCACCAATACAAGAGCCAAGGCGTAGATGATCATACGTACGCTAGCTACATCTTGAAGGAGCATATTTAAAATTCCTAAAACAATCGCTGAAACGATGGTACCAGTAATCGATCCAAGTCCACCAAATACAACGATAATCAACACATTGATGGAATTAATAAAGGTGTAATCTTTTGGCACAACAGATCCGATAAAACCGGCCTGAAGTGAACCAGCAATACTTGCTGTAATGGCACCAAAGACAAAAGCGATAATTTTGATCTTTGTAGTGTTTACCCCAACGGACTCTGCAGCAATTTCATCCTCACGAACAGATAGAGTAGAGCGTCCAATTGGACTACGTAAGAAGTTGAGGGTTGCAATAGTTGTGATCACTACAAAAAGATACACCATTTGCCAGTTGGTAAAGTTTGGAATACCCAAGATACCAGCGGCACCGTTGGTCAAACTACCACCATTAATGATAAAGATACGAATGATTTCTGAAACACCTAGTGTCGCAACAGCCAGATAGTCACCCTTCAAACGGAGTGTTGGAATCCCAACGAGCAAAGCGACTGCACCAGAAATCAAGGCGCCCAAGACCATTGCTCCAAAGAAGGCACCATAGGTTGGTGATTTTGAACCAATAATCGCTGCTGCATAAGCCCCAATCGCCATAAAACCCGCATGACCGAGTGAGAATTGTCCTGAAAAACCAACAATTAAGTTCAGACCTACTGCAAGGATGATATTAATCCCAATTTGTTCTAAAATTTGGACATGGAATAGATTGAGAACACCAGCAGAAACCAGTACACCAATCAATCCATAACCCGCTAACAGAAGGAATAACCAGAGAATATTTACTTTAAGATTTGTCTTCATTGTTTACACCTTCTCTTTCACATTCTTACCAAGGATACCTGCAGGTCGAACAATCAGAATCAAAAGCAAGATTCCATAGACGATAGCATCACGGAAATCAGACATACCAAAGGCAGTAGCAAAAGTTTCCAATAAGCCAATCACAAATCCCCCTAGAGCTGCACCAGGAATAATCCCGATACCACCAAGAACGGCCGCAACGAATGATTTTAGACCTGGAGTCACACCCATCAAAGGTTCAAGAGAGTTGTAGTAAAGGGCAATGAGGACACCTGCTGCACCAGCAAGAGCTGAACCCAAAGCAAAGGTAAAGCTGATTGTACGATTTACATTAATTCCCATCAATTGAGCTGCGTCACTATCAACTGATACCGCACGCATGGCTTTCCCCATTTTTGTTTTTTGGACGATCAATTGCAATAAAACCATCAACAGCACAGAAACTGCTAAAATCATCAATTGAACATTTGTCAAGCTAATTGGTCCCAAGTCAAAGCGGACTGTTTCAATTGCTTGAGGGAAGGCACGAGTATTAGCGCCTACTAGATAAACCATTCCGTATTCCAGTAGGAAAGACACTCCGATGGCAGTAATCAATACAGCAATACGTGTAGAGTGTCGTAAAGGACGGTAGGCAAGAAACTCAATCACAACACCAAGTAGTGCGGTTCCTGCCATTGAAATAATTAAAGCTAAAAAGAAATCCATTTGGAAAGAATTAATCAAAAAGTAACCAATAAAGGCACCCATCATGTAAATATCACCGTGGGCGAAGTTGATGAGTTTGATAATTCCATAAACCATGGTATAACCCAGAGCCAAAAGTGCATAAACACTACCCAGAATTAGACCATTCACAAGTTGTTGGAGCATAGCATTCACTCTTTTCTATCCTATTTTTTTAGAAAATTTCATTATTTTCACAAGTTCATAAACACCGAAACAGGGAGTGAGTCAAAGGCTCATTCCCCATTTCAATTACTATTCTAATGTTATGGTTTTACAACTTCTGCTTCTTCAACTTTACCATTGTTCATGGTCATCATATAAGCAGTTTTCACTGTATTGTGGTCAGCATCAAAGCTTGTTTGACCAGTTACACCATCAAAATCTTTGGTTTTAGCAAGGTTGTCCTTGATCTCACCTGAGTTTTTAGCACCTTTTGCAGCATTTGCTACTAGGTAAACTGAGTCATAGGCCAAAGCTGAGAATGTTGAAGGTTCTTCGTTGTATTTAGCACGGTATGCTTCAAGGAAAGCTTTAGCTTTTGCAGAAACATCAACAGTAGTTGAGAATCCTGAGATGAAGTAAATGTTTGATGCTCTTTCAGCAGTTGCTTGTTGAACAAATTCTTCACCGTTAAATCCATCACCACCAATGATTGGCTTATCAATTCCCATACCACGAGCTTGGTTTACAATTTTACCAGCTTCTGTGTAGTAACCTGGAACTACGATAGCGTCAAACTCTTTGTCTTTCATTTTAGTAAGGGCTGCTTGGAAGTCAGTATCACCTGCTACAAACGTTTCATCTGCTACAATCTCACCCTTATAGGCTTCGCGGAAAGATTTAGCAATACCTTTTGCATAGTCACTAGCGTTGTCAGTATAAAGAACAACCTTCTTAGCATTCAATTTGTTTGTTACATAGTTAGAAATAATCTTCCCTTGGAAGCTATCTTGGAATGTTCCGATAAATAGGTAATCTTGACCTTTAGTCAAACCGTCTTGAGTAGCACTTGGTGAAATCAATGGCACTCCAGCTTTAGTAGCATTAGCTACAGCTGCAGCAGTTGCACCAGATGTCGCAGGTCCTACAATAGCTGCTACTTTTGATTGGGTAACAAGGTTTGTTGTAACAGAAGCTGCTTCAGCTGTTTCAGATTTGTTGTCTTTGTCTACAACTTCGATTTGTTTTCCATCAATTCCACCTGCAGCGTTGATTTCGTCTACAGCAAGTTGGGCACCTTTTTGTTCAGCTGTACCGTAAGCCGCCACAGCACCTGTCTCTTCAAAGTTAAAACCGATTTTGATCGTTTTTTCGTCTACTGGATTTCCAGTTGTATTTGACGCTCCTGACTTGACCTCTCCACAGGCAGCAAGAAGAGCCACACTAGCAAGAGCCACAAAAGATAGGGCAAATTTTTTCTTCATTTTTAATCTCCTTATAGTTGTTTCAAAAATTGTATGTTAAGAATATACCGAATTATCAGAAAATTGTCAATGTATTTATTTAATTTTTTAAATGATAACGTTTTCTTCAGTGCGATAGAGATTCCCAACAAAGGGAGTTTCTAACTCCTGAATGTGACACCGTCTAATTTTCTTGATAAATCTTTCCTTACCTAATCTCTCAATTAAGTCATCTAGCTCCTCAGTTGGAACATAGAGCTGCAAGTAACGATGTTTTTTGGAATGGTAACAGATATCACCGTATTCCTGAAGTTTTTTTGCGTCTCGATTATAGTAGAGATAGATGATTAATCCTGATCGATTTGTTTTTTCAAACATGAGGGATCCTCTTTCTAAGAAATCTTCTCCTATTATACCAAAAAAAGCAAACTCCGTCGAGTTTGCTTTCTAGGTTGCTTAGCTTAAAGAATTGTTGGCCATGATTTCATCAATAAAGCCATATTCAAGCGTTTCTTGGGCACTCATCCAGTAATCACGTTCCGCGTCTGCATGAATTTGCTCGACTGATTTACCAGAGTTATCTGCAAGGATTTGCTCTAAAGTCTTACGAGTTTTAAGTAAGTGTTCTGCAGCAATTGCCATATCTGTCTGTTGGGTACCACCACCTGTACCACCCATTGGTTGGTGAATCATGTACTCTGCATTTGGAAGCATGAAGCGTTTGCCTTTTGCTCCACTTGATGCAATAACAGTCCCCATAGATGCAGCCATTCCCATCACGATGGTTTGGACATCTGCCTTGATAAAATTCATAGTATCAACGATTGCCAAACCAGCTGAAACAGAACCTCCAGGTGTGTTGACATAAAGGTAAATATCTTTTGTACTGTCTTGAGCATCCAAGAAAAGTAATTGGGCGATAATGGAGTTGGCCATGTTGTCTTCAACTGGACCTGTTAGCATGATGATGCGGTCTTTCAGAAGGCGAGAGTAAATGTCATAGGAACGTTCTCCACGACTTGTTTGTTCAATAACTACAGGAATCATTCATTTCTCCTTTTAATGTTGAATTTTCTTAGTCATACGACTCAATACAGAACTATTATATCTTTTTAGTCAAAGAAGGTCAAATCTTTGCTCTATTCTCTAAACAGAAACAAAAACTCAACCTCCTTTCAAGTCAAAAACAAACTTCTAGTTTCAGTATTTACTTTGGGATTTTATTTAGTACCAAACAAGCGGTCTCCAGCATCTCCAAGACCTGGAACGATATAGCCGTGTTCGTTCAAGCGTTCATCCAAGGCCGCAGTAAAAATTTCTACATCTGGGTGTGCTTCTTGAAGGGCTTTCACTCCTTCTGGAGCAGATACTAGGCAGACAAACTTGATATTTGAAGCACCACGTTTTTTAAGGGAATCTACTGCCAAGATTGCTGAGCCACCTGTTGCCAACATTGGATCAACGACAAAAATTTGACGTTGGTCAATATCCTCAGGTAATTTCACCAAGTATTCAACTGGTTGAAGGGTTTCTTCATCACGGTACATACCGATATGACCAACTTTGGCTGCCGGAACCAAGCTCAAGAGACCATCTACCATCCCGATACCTGCACGCAAGATTGGGACAATCGCCAATTTTTTACCAGCCAATTGTTTTTGAACGGTCTTTGTGATAGGTGTTTCGATTTCAACGTCTTCAAGTGGAAGATCACGAAGTACTTCATATCCCATCAACATTGCGATCTCATCTACTAGCTCACGAAAAGCTTTTGTGGAAGTGTCTGTACGACGCAAGATAGACAATTTGTGTTGAATGAGTGGATGATTAATGACTTCAATTTTTCCCATTTTCTGAATTCCTTCTTTCAATTTATTCTTCTTATTATATCAAAAAACGGTTTAAAAAGCTTTCTAAACCATTTATTTTAATTAATTTTTAAATCAAATCTGCCTCTTGAAGAGCTGTCTGAACAGTCTCTAATGGTAAATGGGTCAACTCGGTGCCTTTTTCTTGATAAAGGTACTGGGCATAGTCATCCATTCGGTACTGGTTGATATAAACCACGCGCTTGCAACCAACCTGTAGCAGTTGTTTGGTGCAGTTCAGACAAGGGAAATGGGTCACATAGGCTGTAAAACCTCTGGGAACCCCTCGTTCAGCCCCTTGTAAGATAGCATTGACCTCGGCGTGAAGGGTTCGGACACAGTGACCTTCAATGACCAGACAGTCGTGATCGATACAGTGCTCTGTTCCTGATACGGAACCATTGTAGCCTGTTGAAATGACTTTATTATCCTTGACTAGGACAGCTCCCACCTTGGCACGTTTACAGGTCGAACGATTGGCAATCAGTAAAGCCTGGGCTGCAAAGTACTCATCCCAAGCCAGTCTTTTTTCTGTCATAATTCTTCTCCTTATCCCCTATTTTTTGAAAAATGGCAAGCGTAAATCTGCAATCTTTTCAGCCGGAACCTTCATGCCATCCTTGATCCATTTGAGCAGAACCGATACGATGGCAGAGCTCCAAAAGGAATGAAGATAGCTGCTAACGCCTTTTGACTTTCCGTGGTATTTTTCTAGAAATTCCTGCATGGCTTGGACGAAAATCTTTTCCAAATGGTAGTCCAGAGCAAGTTGGATAACCTTGGCTTCTTTCTTGGCTGCGCGGAAAAGGTGTACCCAGACTAGATAAAGGTCGGTTTTGACATCGTAGTGGCTCAACTGTTCCATAATGTTATGGACACTGCGTTTAAAAACACTTTCCAAAATCTCTTCTTTGGAGTCATAGTTACGATAGAAGGCAGCACGAGAGACGCCCGCCCGTTTGACTAATTCTGAAATACTGATCTTTGCCAAGTCTTTTTTTTCCAGAAGTTGCAAAAGAGCCGTCTCGATTGCTTCTCTAGTTAAAAAATTGGATTCTTGATTTGATTTTCTGAGATTTTCAAGAGATTTTTCAGATATTCTACGTTCAGACATAACAATTTCTTTCTACTTGTAACAACAGACGTATGGTGCTTTTGTTTCAAGGACATTCATGATACAATTGTAAAAAAAGACAGAACCTTTGTCAATGTATAAGTGACAAAGATGGAGAATTTCTATGACTTGGAAGATTGTAGCTGACTCTGGTTGTGATTATCGTCAACTGGCAACTCCTGCTATTGATACGGAATTTGTTAGTGTTCCTTTAACCATTCAAGTAGCCGATCAGGTCTTTACCGATGATGCCAATCTTGACATTGACCACATGATGGAAACCATGTATGCGACTTCTGAGGCTTCAAAATCAGCTTGTCCTAGCCCTGATGATTACTTGCGTGCATTTGAAGGTGCTAAGCATATCTTTGTCGTTACCATTACTGGTACTCTTTCAGGTAGCCATAATAGTGCACAACTCGCTAGAAATATTTACCTTGAAGAACACTCTGACACTCAGATTCATGTGATTGATAGTTTATCTGCTGGTGGGGAAGTTGACCTAATTGTAGAAAAAATCAATGACTTGATTGATCAAGGACTTTCTTTTGAAGAAATTGTTGAAGCTATTACAGCCTACCAAGAAAAAACCAAATTGCTCTTTGTCCTCGCTAAAGTTGATAACTTGGTAAAAAATGGCCGTTTAAGTAAGCTTATTGGTACAGTCGTTGGTCTTCTCAACATCCGTATGGTTGGGGAAGCAAGTGAAACTGGAACCCTAGAACTGCTCCAAAAAGCGCGTGGACCAAAAAAATCTCTTCAAGCGGCCTATGAAGAGCTCATCAAGGCTGGCTTTGCTGGTGGTCGAATTATCATGGCTCATCGCAACAATGATAAATTCTGTCAGCAATTGTCAGAACGCTTGCAGGAAACCTTCCCACAAGCCAATATCAAAATCATCCCTACGTCTGGTCTCTGTAGTTTCTATGCAGAAGATGGCGGTTTGTTGATGGGATATGAAATTAACTAAGATTATGAGCAACAAGAGATGCCAAGCATCTCTTGTTTTTTGTGGTACAATAGAGCTATGAAACATTTTGATACTATTGTCATTGGTGGTGGACCTGCTGGCATGATGGCTACCATTTCCAGTAGCTTTTATGGTCAGAAAACTCTACTCATTGAAAAAAATCGCAAACTTGGAAAAAAATTAGCTGGAACGGGCGGTGGTCGTTGTAATGTCACCAACAATGGAACTTTAGATGACCTAATGGCTGGAATTCCTGGTAACGGGCGCTTTCTATACAGTGTCTTTTCCCAGTTTGATAACCACGATATTATCAACTTTTTTACGGAAAATGGTGTTAAACTTAAGGTCGAGGACCACGGACGCGTCTTTCCTGCTAGTGACAAGTCTCGGACCATTATCGAGACGCTAGAAAAGAAAATCACTGAACTCGGTGGTCACGTTGCTACTCAAACGGAGGTTGTTTCGGTTAAAAAGATAGACAACCAGTTTGTCCTTAAATCCGCAGACCAAACCTTCACTTGCGATAAACTCATTGTCACAACTGGTGGAAAATCCTATCCTTCTACTGGCTCGACTGGTTTCGGTCACGAGATTGCCCGCCATTTTAAGCATACTATTACTGAACTTGAAGCTGCTGAGAGTCCTTTGTTGACTGATTTTCCACACAAAGCGCTTCAGGGGATTTCACTAGATGATGTGACCTTAAGCTATGGCAAGCATGTCATCACCAACGATCTGCTCTTTACGCATTTTGGGTTGTCAGGTCCTGCTGCCCTACGCATGTCTAGCTTTGTCAAGGGAGGAGAAGTTCTTTCACTGGATGTCTTACCTCAACTTTCTGAGAGCGACTTGGTGGCATTTCTAGAAGAAAATCGGGAAAAATCCTTGAAAAATGCTTTAAAAACTTTGCTTCCAGAACGCTTGGCTGAGTTTTTTGTACAAGGATTTCCTGAAAAAGTCAAACAGCTAACTGAAAAAGAACGCGAGCAACTACTCCAGTCTATCAAGGCTCTCAAAATTCCTGTGACTGGCAAAATGTCTCTTGCCAAATCCTTTGTAACTAAAGGCGGTGTCAGTCTCAAGGAAATCAATCCCAAAACTCTGGAAAGTAAGCTCGTTCCTGGTCTACACTTTGCTGGCGAAGTCATGGATATCAATGCCCACACGGGCGGTTTCAACATCACTTCTGCCCTCTGCACCGGCTGGGTGGCAGGCTCAAATCCAATAAATACCAAATAAGAAAGGAAGTCCTTTGGAACATATTATTTTACTAAGAGGTGTTACTCCTAATGGAAAGAATGCTATCCCGAAAATGTCTTATTTGGTAGATATTCTGACAGAAGCTGGTTTTCAACACGTTCGAACCTATATTCAAAGTGGGAATATCATTCTTGAAAGTGACTTAGATTTAGAAGAAATACGAGAACGCGTTCATACTCTGATAAAGGAAAAAATTGGGGCCGACTTAAAAATGGTTATCAAGAATAAGAACGATTTTGAAAAGATTGTTCATGAGAATCCATTTAGAGAAGACTATCTTTACGATCGTATACATGTGATTTTTTATCAGGGATTTATCCAAAGTCTGCCACTAGAAAAATTGAAAGCTGACTACGGTGAAGAAGAAATTTGTGTAGGTGATCACTGTCTCTACCTCTATCTCCCTAGAACTGCAAAACAAAAAAAGCTCAATACCAACTATCTTGAAAAATTGTTTGGCCTGGATTTGACCATGCGAAAGTTAAACGTAGTGGAAAAGTTACTAACAAAATAGGAGAACAAGATGAACAGAAGAGAAACAGTCGAATTTGTCAATATGTGCATGATTAAAAACGGAAACAAGGTTCTGGTTCAAAATCGAGTTAATCCCGACTGGCCTGGCATTACTTTTCCTGGTGGTCATGTTGAACGTGGCGAATCCTTTGTCGATGCTGTCATTCGTGAAGTGAAAGAAGAAACTGGTCTGACCATTTCCAAACCACAACTCTGTGGTATCAAAAACTGGTACGATGACAAGGATTATCGTTATGTCGTCCTTTTTTACAAGACAGAACACTTTACTGGTGAGCTCCAGTCTTCAGACGAAGGGAAGGTTTGGTGGGAGGATTTTGACAATCTATCTCATCTAAAACTTGCAACCGATGATATGTCTGATATGCTTCGTGTGTTTCTAGAAGAAGATCTCAGTGAATTCTTTTACTACAAAGACGGTGACGACTGGCTTTATGACTTGAAGTAAAAAATAGGCTAGGAAATTCCTAGCCTATTTATTCTGCATTTGTCTGAACGTAAGCAGCAATGACATCTGATGTGTACTGGGCTGTCCCAGGTCCAAATTTGTCAATGTTTTCCTTAAACTCTGGGTTGTAGACGTAGCCTTTACCGATATGACCGAATACCTCAATAGAGCAGTCAAATCCATAAGTACGAATAGATTGCAAGAGTTTGGCTGCCTCTTCTTGGTTTTCGACCGCTGTTGCAGCTAGTCTATTTTGAAGGTTTTGTGCCAAGGCTTGAAAAACTTGGTTGAAGGCGGCTGTGGCCTCGTCTTCGCGACCTTTTTGGCGTTCAAGCGCTTGTCCCATGACTTCTTGTCCATACTTCTCTACCGCCTCTTGGTGGTATTTTTGATTGTCTTGATAACTAAATCCAGTGAATTTTTCCTCAATGGTCATTTTTCTTTCTCCTTTTTGTTCTTGAATGGTTTTTTGCAAGGTGGAAATCAAGGTATCCAGATGTTGCCTTTCTCGAGTTAGATAGTCCAACTGTCTGGTCAAATGGGGCAATAAATCTGTCCTTTCTTCCTTTAACAGCTCTGCTATTTTTTCTAAAGAAAAACCTAGATATTTGTAGTACAGAATGACCTGAAGTCGTTCCAAATCCTCTTGACTGTAGGTTCGATAGCCGTTTTCCGACTTCAACGGAACCAAGAGTCCTATCTTATCGTAGTGGTGCAGGGTCTTGACAGAGACACCTGAAAGCTGCGCAGCTTCTTTTATATGGTACATGATTTCCTCCTTACATTGATAGTATAACCCCTCCCCTTAGGTCAGAGTCAAGCGTTTTTACGAAAAATTTTTAACTTTTTGAGAAAAGTGTGAAAACTTGAAAATGGTTTTCTTGACAGACCTTAGAAAACATGATAGGATAGTCAAGTCTATCAATCAAACAGAAGGCTCATAGAGAGCTATTGAGAGAGGGCTATTTGACAACTCAAGTAGCCTTTTCTTATTTTAAAAAACGAGATTGGAGTTTCAACTATGTCAGAAAAATCGCAATGGGGCTCGAAACTAGGCTTTATCCTAGCATCTGCTGGTTCAGCTATCGGACTTGGAGCCGTTTGGAAGTTCCCCTACATGACTGCTGCTAATGGCGGTGGAGGCTTTTTACTGGTCTTTCTCATTTCCACTATTTTAATCGGTTTCCCGCTCCTGCTGGCTGAATTTGCCCTTGGCCGTAGTGCTGGCGTTTCCGCTATCAAAACCTTTGGAAAACTTGGCAACAATAACAAGTATAACTTTATCGGTTGGATTGGTGCCTTTGCCCTCTTTATACTCCTATCCTTTTACAGTGTTATCGGTGGATGGATTCTAGTCTATCTAGGGATTGAGTTTGGGAAATTGTTCCAACTTGGTGGAACGGGTGATTATGCTCAGTTATTTACTTCAATCATCTCAAATCCAGCCATTGCCCTAGGAGCTCAAGCAGCCTTTATCTTATTAAATATCTTTATTGTATCACATGGTGTTCAAAAAGGGATTGAAAGAGCCTCAAAGGTCATGATGCCCCTGCTCTTTATCATCTTTGTCGTTATCATTGGGCGCTCTCTCAGCTTACAAAATGCAATGGAAGGCGTTCTCTACTTCCTCAAACCAGACTTTTCAAAACTGACCAGCGCTGGTCTCCTCTATGCTCTGGGACAATCTTTCTTTGCCCTCTCACTAGGGGTCACAGCCATGCTGACCTACGCTTCCTACTTGGATAAGAAAACCAATCTGGTCCAGTCAGGAATTTCCATCGTAGCCATGAACATCTCAGTATCCATCATGGCAGGTCTAGCCATTTTCCCAGCCATGTCAGCCTTCAATATCCAGTCTGAAGGAGGGCCAAGCCTGCTCTTTATCGTCTTGCCTCAACTCTTTGACAAGATGCCATTCGGAACCATTTTCTATATCCTTTTCCTCTTGCTCTTCCTCTTTGCGACGGTCACTTCTTCTGTCGTGATGCTGGAAATCAATGTGAGCAATATCACCAATCAGGACAACTGTAAGCGTGCAAAATGGAGTGCTATTTTAGGAATCTTGACCTTTGTTTTTGGAATTCCTTCAGCCCTATCTTACGGTGTCATGGCGGATGTTCACATTTTTGGGAAGACTTTCTTTGATGCTATGGATTTCTTGGTTTCCAATCTCCTCATGCCTTTTGGAGCTCTCTGTTTGTCACTCTTTACAGGCTATATCTTTAAAAAGGCCCTTGCCATGGAGGAACTCCATCTCGATGAAAGAGCATGGAAGCAGGGACTTTTCCAAGTCTGGCTCTTCCTTCTTCGTTTCATCATTCCAATCATCATCATTGTGGTTTTTATTGCCCAATTTATGTAATCAAAAAGGACTTGAGTAGTGAACTCAGGCCCTTTCTTTTTTATGGATGGCTAACAATCAATTCCAAACCTTGCCCTTCCAAAGTCCAAGCTTCGACATCACTTGGTAGGATAAAGTGGCTGCCTTTTTGGATTGGATAGTTTTTCCCGTCAACAGTCAGGTAACCCTGACCAGCTAAGACACTAAATAAGCTGTAGTCAGCTGTCTTTTCGAAGTCAACTTTTCCAGTAATTTCCCACTTGTAAACTGCGAAGAAGTCATTAGATACAAGAAGAGTGGAACGCAAATCATCTGCTTTGACAGTTACAGGACGGCTATTGGCAGGCTCTCCAATGTTCAAAACATCGATGGATTTTTCAAGATGAAGTTCACGCAAGTTGCCCTTGTCGTCCTTGCGGTCAAAGTCATAGACACGGTAGGTGGTATCGCTAGACTGCTGGGTTTCAAGAATCAAGATACCCGCCCCGATAGCGTGCATGGTACCACTTGGTACATAGAAGAAATCTCCTGCTTTAACTGGAACTTTTGTCAGCAAGGCATCCCAGTTCTTGTCCTCAATTTGCTGGCGAAGTTCTTCTTTTGATTTGGCATTGTGGCCATAGATAATCTCTGAACCTTCATCCGCAGCGATGATGTACCAGCACTCTGTTTTTCCGAGCTCGCCTTCATGTTCTAGTCCATAGGCGTCGTCTGGGTGAACTTGGACACTGAGCCAATCGTTGGCATCGAGTATCTTGGTCAAGAGTGGAAATACAGGCTCTGGACGGTTGCCAAACAATTCACGGTGTTCCGCATATAAAGTAGCTAGGTCTGTTCCCTCAAAGCGCCCATTGGCTACCTTAGAAACTCCATTTGGGTGGGCTGAAATAGCCCAGTATTCTCCGATTTTTTCACTTGGGATATCGTAGCCAAACTCATCACGTAGCTTGGTTCCACCCCAGATTTTTTCTTGCATAACTGATTGTAAAAATAATGGTTCTGACATCTTGATCTCCTGTCTGTTTTTCTCACCTCATTATAGCAAAAAGCTAGATTTAATTGAACTCTTTTTCACACATTATAAAGTAGGGAGAAGATTTTATAAAAATAGTGAACAAATGTGCTCTACTTAATACTTGCACCATTGCTGACAATGACATCCTTGTACCAGTAGAAGGATTTCTTCTTACTTCGTTTGAGACTTCCTTGACCTGCATTATCACGATCCACATAGATAAAACCATAACGCTTGTTCATTTCGCCTGTTCCAGCTGAAACCAGATCTATACAACCCCAAGTCGTATAACCAAGCAAGTCAACGCCATCTTGGTAAATAGCATCTCGCATAGCCTTGATATGGGCCTCTAAGTAAGCAATCCGATAGTCATCTGCTACGTAGCCATTTTCATCTGGCGTGTCCATAGCACCGAGGCCATTTTCTACGATGAACATAGGCTTTTGATAACGATCCCAGATGGCATTGAGGGTGATTCGAAGTCCCAGTGGGTCAATCTGCCAACCCCATTCTGAGGATTCCAGATAGGGATTTTTGATAGAGGCAAAGACATTTCCAGCGGTCAGATTCGTCACTTCTGGATTCCCTGAAGCCACTCGGCTCGCATAGTAAGAGAAGGAAACAAAGTCAACAGTGTGATTCTTTAACAAGTCCAAATCTTCTGTCGACATTTCAATCTTAATTCCCTCACGCTCCCACTGCTTTTTGGCATAGTTTGGGTATTCCCCACGCGCTTGAACATCAATGAAAAAGTAACTCTTGCGGTCTTCTTCCATGGCTGCCCAGTAATCTCTCGGATGGGCAGTGTTAGGATAATATTGCCCCGCTGCCAACATACATCCCACCTTGTTTTCTGGATCAATTTCGTGAGCAATTTTAGTCGCCATAGCCGAGGCTACTAACTCATGGTGGGCTGCTTGGTATTTGACCTGATCTTGATTTTCCCCCTCTTCAAAACAAATCCCTGCTCCTAAAAAGGGGGCATGCAGAATCATATTGATTTCGTTGAAGGTGAGCCAGTACTTGACCAAGCCCTTGTAACGGGTAAAGAGGGTGCGACAGAGATTTGCGTAAAAGTCCAACATGCGATGGTTGCGCCAACCACCGTACTCCCTGATTAAGTGCATGGGGCAGTCGAAATGCGTGATGGTCACCAGAGGTTCAATCCCATACTTGTGGCATTCCTTAAATAAATCCTCATAAAAGGCTAGACCAGCTTCATTTGGCTCTGCTTCGTCACCTTGAGGAAAGATCCGAGTCCAAGCAATGGAAAGTCGATAAGTCTTAAAGCCCATTTCCGCAAAAAGAGCAATATCTTCCTTATAATGATGGTACATATCAATGGCTTCCTTGGATGGGTAAAAATAACCCTCCTCAAACGAAAACGTCTTTTTCTGACCCGTGATAATGGCTTCACGATCTGGACCGATGGGGACGACATCAACGTTAGCTAAACCACGACCGTCCTGATTATATGCACCTTCACATTGATTAGCTGCCGTTGCAGCACCCCAGAGGAATCCTTCTGGAAATTGAAGTTTTTCTGTCATCGCTTTACCTAACTTGATTTGTTACTTCTATTATACTAAAAAAGAGGCAAAAAGTTTGGAACCCTCTGGATAATAATCGCACTAAACTTACTTTTATATATAAGAAAAAAAAAGACTGAAACCAGTCTTCTTTTTAAATCAAAGCCGTGATAGCCGTTACTAGGCCAAAAACGATACCCGGTGCATTGGCAGCTGCAAGTGGAATATCTCTTTCTTTCTTGAAAAGACCGTAGTAAACCCATAGGCTACAGTTGATGGCTGCGACCAAGGGTTGGATGAAATTTCCTTTTTGACCAGCCAGGTTGTTCATGATTTGTGGGAAGTAAGAGACATACATCATGACGGACATGAAGGTCGCTACCCAACCCAAAACTTTCATTTGTTTTTCAGACATTTTCAAAACCTCTTTTATTTTTATGAATCATATTTTATAATCTTTTTTCAAAACAATCAAGACTTTGAAGCTTTTGTTATGAAGATGTAAACTATCACAATCTTGTGATAAGAAAGAGGAAACAGAAAAAGACCGGATTGCTCCGATCTCTTCAATAGTTCATATTCTCACATTCTGTATTAAGAATAATTATGGTTAGCTTCAAATGATTAAGCGCCCTATTTCATACGATAAAAGTCAATTACTGGGCCAGCAGGGCCTTTAACTAGTAGCGATTCCGTTCCCCAATCAGTTACAGCCGGACCGTGTAAAATCTCGACACCAATTTCTTTCAATCGTTGATAGTTCTGGTCTACATCCTCAACCTCAATATGAAGAATGATTCCTGTCTGAAAATCTTCCAAAGAAATCAAATGATTTTGGGACAACATAAGACAATGACTGCCAATCGTGAACTGAGCAAAACTGTCATCAACATAATCGGCTTTTTTATTCAAAATACGCTCCAAGTCAGCACAGACTTGGGAAACATTTGAAACAATAATATCTAATTGATTTAAATTCATTTGTTATCCTCCACAAAAAGACCGGATTGCTCCGATCTTTTCAAGTTCCGCTCTATGAAAATCAAAGAATAAAGTCTACAAATTTAAAATTTGATTTTCGACGAGAGTAATTATTTAATTGCGCGTGATTGCAATCCTTCTTCTTCCAAGAAGAGACGGAATGGTACGAGTTCTTCTGCTTCGTATTTTTCCTTGAAGGCTTTGATTGCTTCTTCTGAGTGTTGTTTTGGATCCAATTCAAGCACTTCTACTGGAAGTGGACGATGTTGAGAGATGCGAGCATCGATCACAACAGTTTTACCTTCTTTATTGAGTTTCACAGCTTCTGCAACAACTGCGTCGATGTCTTCGATACGATCAACCGTAAATCCTACAGCACCTTGAGCTTCAGCGATTTTCGCGTAGTCCGCGTTAGGGAAGTCACAACCAAACAAGTGTTTGTTTGTGTCTTCGTATTTGTCCTTGATGAAGGCATATTTACCATTTGAGAAGACAACGTTGATAACTGGAAGGTCGTATTGAACGTTTGTGATAACGTCTGGGTAGCACATGTTGAATGCACCGTCACCCATGATGTTCCATACTTGGCGATCTGGATTGTCTTTCTTAGCAGCGATACCACCAGGAAGGGCAATACCCATTGTCGCAAAGAGTGGAGATGTACGCCACATGTTCTTAGGTGTCATGTGAAGGTGACGAGTAGATGTTTGAGTAGTGTCACCTACGTCGATTGAGTAGATAGCGTCTTGATCAGCATGTTTGTTGATTGCATTGTAAACTTGGTACAATTGCAATTCACCCTCAGTTTTACCTTCGAGTTTGTTCATGTAATCACGCCAGTTTTGGTTGTTCTTCACGTTTGCACGCCACCATGGAGTAGATTCTACTGGGTTTACTTTGTCAAGGATTGCTTTCGCTGCTTGACCTGCATCACCAAGGATAGAAGCATCAAGGGCATGACGTTTACCAAGTTTGTATGGGTCGATGTCAACTTGGATGAATTTTTCAGTGTTCTTGAATGCTTCGTAAACTTCAGCAAATGGGAAGTTTGAACCAAGGAAAAGAACTGTGTCTGCTTCAAAGACCACTTCGTTGGCTGGTTTCCAACCAACACGGTAAGCAGAACCTGTCAAACCTTCATAGTTCCATTCAAAAGCTTCAAAGTTTTTACCAGTTGTGATGATTGGTGCTTTGATTTTACGTGACAATTCAGTAATCACTTCACCTGCTTTAACACCACCGTAACCAGCATAGATAACTGGACGTTCAGCATTGTTCAAGATTTCAACAGCTTTGTCAATTTCAACTTCGTTCAAGGCAGGAGCGATGAATGAGCGTTCGTATGAACCTGAACCGTAGTATGAGTTTTCGTCGATTTCTTGGAAACCAAAGTTTACTGGAATTTCAACTACAGCTGGACCTTTTTTAGAAACTGCAGCACGGCAAGCTTCGTCGATTACTTTTGGCAATTGCTCAGCGTAAGCGACACGTTTGTTGTAAACAGCGATACCGTTGTACATTGGGTTTTGGTTCAATTCTTGGAAGGCATCCATGTTGAGTTCGTTAACAGGACGTGATCCAAGGATAGCAAGGAATGGAGTGTTATCCATAGCTGCATCGTAAACACCGTTAATCAAGTGAGTTGCACCTGGACCACCTGAACCAACTGCAACCCCGATTGAGCCGCCGAATTTAGCTTGCATAACCGCTGCAAGAGCACCTGTTTCTTCGTGGCGAACTTGCAAGAAGCGGATATCTTTGTCTTCAGCCAAAGCATCCATCAATGAGCTGAGTGTTCCTGATGGGATACCGTAGATTGTGTCTACGCCCCATGTTTTCAATACGTTGAGCATTGCTGCAGATGCAGTAATTTTCCCTTGAGTCATAATGATAACTCTCCTTCAAATATTTTTAAAACTTGATAAATCCGTTTTCATATACTAATTGGAAACGTTTCAGCAAATTTTTACTCTACTACTTTACCACATTTGTTTTGGGTCTCCTAAGAATGTGCTCAGAAGTTTTTATTCTCTATTACAGTACAGTTTGAAGACGTTTTATATAACTGTTTTATAATAATACTCAATGAAAATCAAAGAGCAAACTAGGAAGCTAGTCGCAGGTTGCTCAAAACACTGTTTTGAGGTTGCAGATAGAGCTGACGTGGTTTGAAGAGATTTTCGAAGAGTATAAAAAGCGAGCAAGCTCGCTTTTAGTCTATTCTACTAAAGTTTAGCATGAGTGAACTGGTTAAAACAGATACAGAACTAAAGGCCATGGCTAGACCAGCCAGTTCTGGATTGAGAACGAGACCAATTCCTGAAAAGACTCCTGCTGAAATCGGAATGCCGATGACATTGTAGATAAAGGCCCAGAAGAGGTTGAGCAAAATACGATTGAAGGTTTTCTTGCTCATATCAAAAGCACGAACAACTCCAGTCAAATCATTGTGAGTAAGAACAATCCCTGCTGACTCAATAGCAATATCAGTTCCTGCGCCCATGGCAATCCCGACATCTGCCACACTGAGGGCTGGCGCATCATTAATACCATCTCCGATAAAGGCTACTTTACCAGTCTGTTGTAGTTGATGGATTTCATTGGCCTTTTCTTCTGGCAAGACACCAGCAATAACCTCCTCAATGCCGATCTGATCTGCAATAGCACGCGCCACGCCAGCATTATCTCCTGTCAGCATAACTGTTCGGAGACCACGTTTTTTCAGCTGACTGATGGCAAGCTTGGCATTTTCTTTGGGAATATCTTGCAGGGCAAGCAAGCCTTTAATTTCATTGTCAACAGCCAAGAACACAACTGTCTTAGCTTCTTTTTCCAGTTCTTCTAGTTTTTCCTGATAAGTGCTTGAAATGTTCATCCCATCCAGCATTTTAGCATTTCCAAGCAAGACTTGTTTCCCAGCTATTTGCCCTGAGACACCTTTTCCGTGCAAGGCTTGGAAATTTTCAACAGTTTGAATCTCAAGTCCAGTTTCAGTCGCTCGCTTGACAATGGCCTCAGCCAGTGGGTGTTGGGAAGCTTCTTCCAAGGAGGCTGCCAATCCAAGCACTTCTACTTCGTCGCCGATGATATCTGTTACCACAGGTTTCCCTTCCGTCAAAGTCCCGGTCTTATCAAAGACAAGAGTTTTGACTTTCTGGATTTCCTGTAAGACGGTTCCATTCTTGAGGAGAACGCCCATTTTGGCACTCCGCCCAGTTCCCACCATGAGAGCCGTTGGTGTTGCGAGTCCCAAGGCACAAGGACAAGCGATAATCAAAACTGCCACCCCATAAAGGAGAGAAGTCACAAAGCTAGCCCCAAGTAAGACAAACCAAACCCAAAAAGTCAGAATCGCTAAAATGACGACTGCTGGGACAAAAATCCCTGAAATCTTATCCGTCAAATCCTGAATCGGTGCACGGCTGGTCTGGGCTTTCTTCACAAAGTCTACAATCTGTGCTAAGACAGTCTCTGAGCCAACTTTTTCTGCTCTAAAAACAATGGTTCCGCTATTATTGATGGTGGAGCCAATCACTGTATCTCCAACGGTTTTATCCACCGGCAGGCTCTCACCTGTCACCATGGATTCGTCAATACTGGACACACCTTCGACTACAACCCCATCAACCGCAATCTTTTCACCTGGTCTTACTCGAATCAGGTCACCTACATGAACTTGCTCCAAGGGGATTTGAACATAGCTATCATCACGCAAGACTTCTGCAGTTTTAGCCTGCAAGTCCAGTAATTTCTCCACAGCTTGGGAAGTATTTTTTCGCATTTTTTCCTCAAAAACGGCTCCCAAAAGAACGAAGAAGAAGATAAATGCAGCACTTTCAAAGTAAACGGGGAGACCAGAGAAGAGGGCAACTAAGCTATAGAAATAGGCCACTAGGGTTCCCAGAGCAACCAAGCTATCCATGTTGGCATTGTGCTTTTTAAAGCTGGCCCAAGCACTCTGGATATAAGGACCACCTGCTACTAGCATGATGGGTGTTGTGGCTAAAAAGGTGCCCCAACGCATGACTTGGTGACTAATTCCTCCTGTCGACATCCCAATCATGAGAATCACAAGAGGCACAGTAAAGATACTGGTAATCCAAAAACGCTGTAGGAGGGATAGAGATTTTCGAGTCTTCTCAACTACGGTGTAGCTTCCCTTTTGCATCTTCATACCACATGAGAATTCATGTTGACCTAATTCTTGAGGTGTAAAACGAATTGTCTTCTCTTCATCCACGCCGATTGGTTCCAAGATGTCTTCTTCTTCAAAAAGGATTTCCTTGTAACAGTTTGAATGAGTTATACGATGAAAGGTAATTTCAGCGGGAATCCCTTTTTGAAGCTGAATATGGGCTGGATGGTAGCCTTTGTCTGCCGTGATACGGATTTTTTGAACACCATTTTCAAGACTTGCTTTTACGATTTCAGTCATATCATTCTCCTATTCTACAATCATCTTACCGTGCATCATATTCATGCCACAAGAGAAACCATACTCTCCAGCCTGTTCAGGTGTGATTTCCACTACATACTCTTCACCCATAGGCAAGTCCGCATGCACTCCAAAATCTGGGAAAACAATCTGATCTAGGCAGGGTGAAGGGTCCTTACGGTCAAAGACGATACGGGCTGGCACTGATTTCTTAAGAATAATCAACTCAGGCGTATAGCCCCCTTTGACTTCCACTCGAATCTCTTGGTAGCCCTTTTTTTGCTGGGCCTTTTGTCCAGATTTTTCAGGCTTTTTGAAAAACCAAAACAAGATAAACGCGATAAGGGCAATACAAATAATGGTTACAATGCTATTTAACATAACGTCTCCTTTACATACAATTACATTTAACTTCAGCAACTGCGCTAGCTTTTTTCTTAGAAATCACAGCTTCCAAGTCTTTCAAGTCAGCCTTAGTGAAATCACATTCGGCAATCAAATCAGCCAGCAAGTTCTTTATTCTACGAGAACAAACCTTGTCTTTGATATCTTGGACAAGCAAGTCTCGACTCTGGTCCAGAGTTAAAAGGGCTGAATAAACAAAGGACTTGCCCTCTTTTTTCCTGGTCAGACACTCCTTCTCAACCAGACGAGCCAAAAGGGTTTGAACCGTGGATTTGGACCAGTCAAACCGCTCTGCCAGAACCCTGATCAAATCCGTGCTGGTCTGTTCTCCCTGCATCCAAACAATCTTCATAACCTGCCATTCTGCATCTGAAATCTGCATTAGCATCCCTCCAAAATCTACATTTGTCAATTATAAATCTAAGTATACTCTCAAAATCTACGTTTGTCAACTATAAAAATTGATTTTTATATAACACTAGAAATGTTAAATATATTCTAAGACATCAAAAGCCTCCACATTTAGTGGAGGCCGTCTTCTTTATCAATACAATTTCAAATCACGGGGGTCAACTGGGAAAGTTGGATTGTATGGATTGTGACGGAGTTTGAAGTGTTTGACATCCTCAATAGTCTGAGTTCCAGACAACTGCATGACTGTCTTCAATTCTGCATTCAAGTGTTCAAAGACTTGACGCACACCAACACTACCACCGAGAGCCAAACCATAGATAACAGGACGACCAATTGCTACCAAGTCTGCTCCTGAAGCCAAGGCTTTAAAGACGTGCTGACCGCGACGAACACCAGAGTCAAAGACAATTGGCACACGTTTATCAACTGCTTCAGCGACTTCTTGAAGCGAGTCAAAGGATGCTGGTCCACCGTCGATTTGGCGGCCACCATGGTTAGTTACCCAGATACCAGAGGCACCAGCAGCCAGTGAGCGTTCAACGTCCTCACGGCATTGTGGCCCCTTGACATACACAGGAAGTCCTGAGTATGCAGCGATAAATTCTACATCACGTGGAGACAAGCGTTGCTTGGCTGACTTGTAAACAAAGTCCATTGATTTACCAGCACCTTCTGGCAGGTATTCCTCAACAATTGGCATACCAACGGGGAAGACAAAACCATTGCGCTTGTCGACCTCACGATTGCCCCCTACAGTAGCATCTGCTGTCAAGACAATCGCTTTGTAGCCTTCAGCCTTCACACGGTCCATGATATGGCGGTTGATACCGTCATCCTTACTAAAGTAAAATTGGAACCAATGAGGTGTTCCTTGAAGAGCTTCTGTAATTTCTGGAAGATCTACAGTAGAGTAAGAACTAGTTGTATAGAGAGAACCAAACTCATGTACACCACGCGCAGTCGCCACTTCACCCTGTTCATTTGCCAATTTATGAGCCGCAACAGGCGCCATAATGATTGGTGAAGACAATTTTTCACCTGCAAATTCAATCTCTGTACTTGGATTTTCAACATCACAAAGCGTATGTGGAACGATGAGTTTGTGGTTAAAGGCACGAATGTTCTCGCGTAAAGTGAAAGTATCCTCTGCTCCACTAGCGATATAACCAAAGGCAGCTTTAGGAATGACTTGTTGCGCCATTGGCTCCAAATCATAAGTGTTAATAAAATCTACAGGTCCTTCTGCATTGCTTGTTTTATATGACATAAAGTGTCCTCCTTATTAAGTAAGCGTTTACTTTTCCTTACATAAACTATCTTACCTCTTTTTCAGAATCCTTTCAAAAATTTTGTCTGGAGATTTCAAACTACAGAGATGATAAATATTTTCTATCATTGTGATAAAAAATTCATATTATCCAAACATGAACTTTAGTGCTACAATAGCTATATTATTCCTAGATGGGAGGTTCTATTTTGGATTGGTCCATTGTTGAACAATATCTACCGCTCTATCAAAAGGCATTCTTTCTGACCCTGCATATCGCAGTTTGGGGAATTCTGGGTTCTTTTCTTGTTGGACTAATCGTTAGTGTCATTCGGCATTATCGCGTTCCTATCTTTTCACAGCTAGCAACAGCCTACATCGAATTGTCACGTAACACGCCCCTTTTGATTCAGCTCTTCTTCCTCTACTTCGGGCTTCCCCGAATAGGGATTGTTCTTTCTTCAGAAGTCTGTGCAACAGTCGGACTCATCTTTTTAGGTGGCTCCTACATGGCTGAATCTTTCAGAAGCGGACTGGAAGCAGTTAGTCAAACCCAGCACGAGATTGGTCTAGCCATTGGTCTAACGCCTATACAGGTCTTTCGCTATGTGGTTCTTCCGCAAGCGACTGCGGTAGCCCTACCGTCCTTTAGCGCCAATGTCATTTTTCTCATCAAAGAAACCTCAGTTTTCTCTGCGGTAGCCTTAGCCGATCTCATGTACGTCGCCAAGGACTTGATTGGACTCTATTATGAGACAGACATTGCACTGGCCATGTTGGTAGTTGCTTATCTAATCATGCTGTTACCCATCTCGCTAGTCTTTAGCTGGATAGAAAGGAGGCTCCGCCATGCAGGATTCGGGAATGCAAGTACTCTTTCAGGGAAATAATCTCCTGCGAATCTTACAAGGATTGGGTGTCACGATTGGAATTTCCATTCTCTCTGTCCTTCTATCAATGATTTTCGGAACAGTCATGGGAATCATCATGACCTCCCATTCTAGAGTTATTCGTTTTTTAACGCGCTTTTATCTGGAATTTATCCGTATCATGCCCCAGCTGGTACTACTTTTCATCGTTTATTTCGGCTTAGCTCGAAACTTTAATATCAACATCTCAGGCGAGACTTCGGCTATTATTGTTTTTACCCTCTGGGGAACAGCTGAAATGGGGGACTTGGTACGTGGAGCCATCACTTCCCTCCCTAAACATCAGTTTGAAAGCGGACAGGCTCTGGGCTTGACCAACTTGCAACTTTACTATCACATTATCATTCCACAGGTCTTGAGAAGATTGCTACCACAAGCTATTAACCTTGTCACTCGGATGATCAAAACAACTTCCTTAGTTGTCTTGATTGGGGTTGTGGAAGTGACCAAGGTTGGTCAACAAATCATTGACAGTAATCGCTTGACCATCCCAACCGCTTCCTTTTGGATTTATGGAACCATTCTTGTCCTGTATTTCGCAGTCTGTTTTCCTATTTCCAAACTATCCACTCACTTAGAAAAACATTGGAGGAACTAAATGTCTGAAACTATCTTAGAAATCAAGGACCTAAAAAAATCATTTGGAGACAACCCCATCCTCCAAGGCCTTTCTCTAGATATCAAAAAGGGAGAAGTTGTGGTTATTCTTGGGCCATCTGGTTGCGGAAAAAGCACTCTCCTTCGTTGCCTCAATGGCTTAGAAACCATACAAGGTGGAGATATTCTTCTGGATGGCCAGTCTATTGCTGGCAATCAGAAAAACTTTCACCTGGTTCGTCAAAAGATTGGCATGGTCTTTCAAAGTTATGAACTCTTTCCTCACCTAGATGTCCTTCAAAACCTCATATTAGGCCCTATCAAAGCTCAGGGACGAGACAAGAAAGAAGTAACGGCGGAAGCTTTGCAACTACTGGAACGTGTGGGTTTGCTTGATAAAAAAGACAGTTTTGCTCGCCAATTATCTGGTGGACAGAAACAACGAGTGGCGATTGTCCGTGCCCTTCTCATGCATCCAGAAATTATCCTCTTTGACGAAGTGACGGCTTCACTGGATCCCGAAATGGTGCGTGAAGTTCTGGAACTCATAAATGACTTGGCTCAAGAAGGGCGCACCATGATTCTGGTAACCCACGAAATGCAGTTTGCCCAAGCTATTGCAGATCGGATAATCTTTCTCGACCAAGGGAAAATCGCTGAAGAAGGAACGGCTCAGGAATTCTTCACCAATCCACAAACCAAACGAGCACAGGAATTTTTAAACGTCTTTGACTTTAGCCAGTTCGGCTCATATCTATAAAGGAGATTTTTATGAAAATCATCAAACCAATTCTAACTGTTTTTGCTCTAGCCTTTGCGCTTATCTTTGTCACAGCTTGTAGCTCAGGTGGAAGCTCTGATGCTTCATCAGGAAAAACAACCGCCAAGGCCCGCACTATCGACGAAATCAAAAAAAGCGGCGAGCTTCGAATCGCCGTATTTGGAGACAAAAAACCGTTTGGTTATGTTGACAACGACGGTTCTTACCAAGGCTACGATATTGAACTCGGGAACCAACTGGCACAAGACCTTGGTGTAAAGGTTAAATACGTCTCTGTTGATGCTGCCAACCGTGCTGAATACTTGATTTCAAACAAGGTGGATATCACACTTGCCAACTTCACAGTAACTGACGAACGTAAGAAACAAGTTGATTTTGCCCTTCCTTACATGAAAGTTTCACTTGGTGTCGTATCACCAAAAGATAAAATCATCAAAGACGTTAAAGAATTAGAAGGCAAAACCTTGATTGTTACAAAGGGAACGACTGCTGAAACTTATTTTGAGAAAAATCACCCAGAAGTAAAACTCCAAAAATACGACCAATATAGCGATGCCTACCAAGCCCTTCTTGACGGACGTGGAGATGCCTTCTCTACTGACAATACTGAAGTCCTAGCATGGGCTCTCGAAAATAAAGGATTTGAAGTCGGTATTACTTCCCTCGGTGACCCAGATACCATCGCACCAGCAGTTCAAAAGGGGAATCAAGAACTTCTTGACTACATCAACAAAGAAATCGAAAAACTTGGTAAAGAAAACTTCTTCCACAAGGCTTATGAAAAGACACTTCACCCAACCTACGGTGATGCTGCTAATGCAGATGATCTAGTTGTTGAAGGTGGAAAAGTCGACTAATACTCTTCGAAAATGAAAAGAAATCAGGTAATCCTTGTGACTACCTGATTTTCTATGTTTTAAGCATTTTGCCAATTTTCTTGGTCTTCTTTAAAGCGTTTTAAGAGAGCCAATCCCTCTGGTGTGATGTAACCTTCTTCTTGGGCTAGGTGAATGAGCTCGCTATAGTTAGATAGTGTCACCAATTTGACTCCAGCATCTGCAAAGTTATTATCTGCTTTTGGTAGTTGATAACTAAAAATCGCTACGACACCAAGAACGTCTGCCCCTTCACGTTTAGCAGCTGCCACTGCTTCGAGAACAGAACCACCAGTTGAAATCAAATCTTCGACAACGACCATCTTTTGACCTTGGGCTACACGGCCTTCGATTTGGTTGCCTGCTCCGTGGTCTTTTGGTTTGCTACGGATATAGGTAAAGGGCAGGTTCATTTTGTCAGCAATGATGGCTCCGTGGGGAATCCCTGCCGTCGCTGTTCCTGCAATCACTTCTACCTCTGGAAAGGCTGTCTTGATAGCATCTACAAAACCATTTTCAATCAAGGTTCTAGTTTCTGGGTAAGCCAGAGTCACGCGGTTATCTGTATAGATAGGTGACTTGATGCCAGAAGCCCAAGTAAAAGGCTCTTCTGGTTTGAGGTAAACTGCCTGAATTTTCAAGAGGTGGCTAGCAATGTCTTTAGCAAGTGTCATGGTTTTCTCCTTTTGTTTTTATAATCTATTTCTTTAATTTCAGTCTTGGTTCCATTCATCCTTGATAGCATGATAAGCTGCAACAGGATCTTCAGTTTGGGTAATGGGACGTCCCACTACGATATAGTCACTACCGATTTGATAAGCATCCGCTGGCGTCATGACGCGTTTTTGGTCTCCAACCGCAGCTCCCGCTGGACGAATTCCCGGTGTCAGACAGATAAAATCTGGATTGGTAGCCTGCTTGATGAGTTGCACTTCCTGAGCCGAGCAAACGACACCATCCAAGCCTGCTTCAGCTGTCTTTTTAGCATAGTGAATCACAGACTCTTGCAGACTGGTTTGAATATTTTGAAAATCCTGCATCTGGCTTTCCGACGTTGATGTAAGCTGGGTCACAGCGATCAATTTGGCTTGTGTCCCAAGACCTTCACGCGCAGCCTTCATCATCTCTACACCACCAGCAGCATGAACGTTAGTCATGTCTACACCAAGCTGAGATAAGACCTTCATGGCAGATTTGACTGTATTTGGAATGTCATGTAGCTTGAGGTCCAAAAAGACACTATGTCCCAGTGACTTCAAATAACGGACAACTTCTGGACCTTCCGCATAATAAAGCTCCATCCCTACTTTTAAATAAAGACTTTCTTCTGCCGGGAAAAGAGATAAAAATTCCTTGACCGCCTCAAAACTAGGAAAATCAAGAGCAATAACTGGACGATGTTCACGCATACCTTTCTCCTTTTACCTTTGTAAGCTAGAGAGCATGAAAAAAGGAACCTGCCAACAGCAAGGTTCCACGAAAAATGGGTAGAGTCCACCCTTTCACCGTCTAACCTTAGCTGCCTCTCTGGACTGCTTTAAAGGTTTTTTTCTATTCTATTATTTATAGTAGGACTTGTCAAGCAAAAACTCGAAACTAGACTTCTATACCATCCAAAATCAAGAGGAAAAGTTAGTCTAACGACTCTGTGATTGCTGGCTCGTTTGGCTTAGATTTCCCTGTTCTTCTTGTTTTTTCTTTTCTTCTTCCTGTTTTTTCTTCTCAGCTTCCTTGGCCTCTTGTTTGGCTTTTTCCTCAGCCTCTTCTATCAATTTATCCGCTATCGTATAGCTGTATACTCCAGCTTCCATATCGACTACACTCGGTTCTGACAATTGTGGCTTGATTTTGCTGTAATAAGGCAATTTCTTGCTCAATTCTGACAGGGGAACCAAAATCTCATCTGTATCCAGCATAGTAATTTTTAAAAGATCTGCTGTTGCCTTGCTCGGCGCTAATTCGATTTTCTGGATTTGGCTCTTGATATCCTCACTGATGGTAGACAATCCTTTGATCAGTTCTTTCACCTGCTGCTCATCGTTAAAGGTAACTGTCAGATAAGTCTCGGGCAAGTTTAAGCGATCAATAGGAGTTGACTCTACTGTACCACTAGAAAGAATAGGATAATGTTCTTCACCAGACACATAATAACCGACAATATCAAACTCCTTAACCTCAATCGTAAAGTTAGTCGGAAATTGATAGTCAATCTTCGCCGATTCTATCCAATGATTCGACTTGATTCGCTCAGCGTATGTTTCCTTATCCAACAATAGAGCTAAGGTATAGTCGCTATCTTGAATTCCAGAAGCCTGTTTGATGTCATCCGCCTGCGTGTTACTATTTCCCTTAACCTCGATATTTTTGATGGTCGAAAGCGGAGTCAACAGATAGACTGAAAGAAGGAGAATCAGTAGACTGGGTACCAAGATACTCACAGCTCGCCAAATATGAACAGGCGCAATTTTAGGTTTCTCTGGTTTTTTGGGTTTTTCTTTTTTCTTCTTCTCTTTTTCCTCTTTGACTTTAGGGGCTTCCTTTTGAGATTTTTCTTCTTTTTTGGATGGTTCCTCGCTTGTACTTGAGGCTTCCTCATCTGACTCACTCGATGATTTCTTGGATTCCTCCAATAGTTTCGAGTTGGCTTCCTTTCGAGCTTGTTTTTCCTTTTCCTTCTCTTCAGCTAGGGCAGCTTCTTCCTCAGCCTTCTTCTTCAGGTATTCCTGGTTTCGTTTCTGCCATTCAGACAATTCTTGCTTCTGGTTTGATTCTTTTTTCTTATCCTTTGACATTGATATTCCTTATGCTAGGTCTTTTCTTAATAGATCGTAAAAATCTGCAAGAGATTTCAATTCAGTCGAAGCTTTCATGCTAGCTTGGTACTGATCCTTGTGACTAAGCAAGTGACTGAGTTTTTCCTCCAAGCTTTCCAAGGTCAAGTCCCTTTCTTGAAGTTCTTCTGCATAGCCTTTCTTAACAAAGTAAGCCGCATTTTCAATCTGGTCTCCTCGACTTGCTTCACGACCCAATGGTACGATGAGATGGAGTTTCGCCATGGCCAAGAGCTCGAAAATCGTATTGGCACCACCACGCGTCACCACCACATCTGCCATCTCCATCAAGGGTTGATAGAGATCCGTCACATAGTCAACACGAAAGAGATTTTGACTCAACTCGTTCAGGCTGGAATCTCCAGTGAGATTGATAATATTGTAGCGTTCTGTCAGTTCTTGCTTATGATCTGTCACCAATTGGTTAAAGACACGAGCTCCTGCAGATCCACCGACAAACAATACCGTTGGCAATTTGGGATTAAAGTGGGTTTGGATATCCACCAACTCGTCTGGTTCTGGCGTCTCTTGGCCTGTTACCTTGGTCACTGCCCCCACATGCTCGACTTTTGTAAGACTAGCAGGCTGCTCAAAGGTTGAATACATCTTAGTCGCAAATTTATAGGCAATTTTATTGGCCAAGCCCATAGATAGGTCCGATTCGTGAATAAAGACAGGCACTCCTGACACACGCGCTGCGATAACAGGCGGCACTGAGACAAATCCTCCCTTTGAAAAAAGAGCCTGTGGACGCAGTCGTAACATGATAAAGAGGGATTGGACGATACCCCAGGCAACTTTAAAGACATCTAGCATGTTTTGCCAGGAGAAGTAACGACGCAATTTCCCAGTTGCAATGGAATGGAAAGTAACATCCAAACCTGACTTGAGGATTTCTTGGTGTTCGATTCCGTGTTTATCACCAATATAGTGAACTTCCCAGCCGTCTTCGATAAACTTAGGCATTAATAAGAGGTTAAGGGTGACATGTCCGACTGTGCCCCCACCTGTAAAAACTATTTTTTTCATATTATCCCTTTAACTCCGCTACTGTGTCGATAAATAGGTCACCGCGTACTTCGAAGTTAGCATACATATCCCAGCTAGCATTGGCAGGACTGAGGAGAACCACATCTCCTTCTACCGCAAGCTCATAAGCCTTGCGAGTTGCATCAGCAATATCGGTCGCATCTACATAAGTCACACCAGCCTTCTCTGCTGCCCGTCTAACCCGTTCTGCAGACTGACCAAGGATGACCATTTTCTTGAGGCCAGTGATCTCTGGCACCAGCTCGTCAAATTCATTTCCACGGTCCAATCCACCTGCAATCAAGATGACCTTACTCTTGTCAAATCCTGATAAGGCTTTTTGAGTAGCCAAGATATTGGTTGACTTGCTATCGTTATAGAATTTGACACTCTTAATCTCATCCACGAATTGGAGACGGTGTTTGACACCACCAAAGGCTGAAAGAGTTTCCTTGATGGTTTGATTGTCCACGCCACGAAGTTTGGCTACTGCAATCGTTGCAAGGGCATTTTCCACATTGTGGCTACCTGGAACACCAATCTCATCAGCTGCCATGACCTCTTCACCATGGAAGTAGAGCAGACCGTTTTCTAGATAAGCTCCATCAACCTTTTCCTTTGTTGAAAATGGTACAACAGTAGCCTCTGTTTTTGTGGCCAAGTCTTTTGCCAAGTCTTGGTTAAAGTTCAAAATAAGGAAATCAGCTGCTGTCATCTTATTTTGGATATTCCACTTGGCTGCCACATACTCCTCAAAAGAGCCATGATAGTCAAGGTGGCTAGGCATGAGATTGGTAATGACCGCAATCTCTGGATGGAACTCCTGGATTCCCATCAGTTGGAAAGAAGAAAGTTCCATGACGAGGGTATCCTTGGCTGTCGCGGTTTGAGCAACCTGACTAGCTGGATAACCGATATTACCTGATAAGAGACCATGTTGACCAGCAGCAGACAAAACATCCCCAATCATGGTCGTTGTGGTCGTTTTTCCATTTGAGCCAGTAATACCAATAATCGGTGCTTCTGAGATCAAGTAAGCCAATTCCACCTCAGTCAAGACTGGAATCCCTTTGGCCAAAGCCTTTTCAATCATGGGATTGCTGTATGGGATGCCTGGATTTTTTACCATCAGAGCAAAATCTTCATCCAAGAGTTCCAAAGGATGCCCACCAGTGACAACCTTGATTCCCTCTTCTAGCAAACTTTGCGCAGCAGGATTTTCCTCAAAAGGCTTGCCGTCATTTACTGTCACAATGGCACCCAACTTGTCTAACAAACGGGCTGCAGACTCACCAGACTTAGCTAAACCTAAAACAAGGACTTTCTTATTTTTAAATTGATCGATTACTTTCATGTCTCAAACTCCATTTCTACTCCTACTATTTTACCATTTTTATAGAAATAATACTAAACGAAAATGCTCTAGTCCTCATTCTGACATTGAAAAAGAGAGCCGTAGCTCTCTTTCTATTTATCTTCTTTTGCTCTTTTTTTCAGACATGAGCGTAATGTCTCTCAAGCTAAAGTAGGCTAGAGCCAGCATAGCGATTGTGACAAAAAATTCTGTCGGTAATTGGAAAATCTGCAGGACGGACAAGAACAGCAAAATCAAGAGTGCAACAACTACAAAGACCAAGATAACGATGTTGACTGTTCCTTTGATACTTTGAGGTGTCGCAAATACATAGAGTAGTAATAAGAGTATCCCTATGATTAAATAGACCATCTTTATCTCTTTCTAGCTCTTATTCAGCTGATTTTTTCTTTTTATTGGCTTTCTCGCGCTCTGCCTTGTTAAGGATTTGTTTACGCAAACGGATAGACTCAGGCGTTACTTCCATGTACTCATCGTCATTCAAGAACTCAAGAGACTCTTCAAGTGTCAAGATACGAGGTGTCTTGATAACCGCTGTTTGGTCCTTGGTAGCTGAACGAACGTTGGTCATTTGTTTGGCCTTGGTGATATTAACTGTCAAGTCGTTTTCACGAGAGTTTTCACCGATGATCATTCCTTCGTAAACCTCAGTACCTGGGTTGACAAAGATTGTACCACGCTCTTCGATAGACATGATTGAGTATGTTGTTGCCTTACCAGCATCGATGGAAACGAGGGCACCACGGTGACGACCACCAATTTCACCCGGAATCAATGGTAAGTATTGGTCGAAGGTGTGGTTCATGATACCGTAACCACGAGTCATTGACAAGAACTCAGTTGAGTATCCGATCAAACCACGCGCAGGAACGAGGAAGACCAAACGAGTTTGACCATTACCAGTTGAAATCATATCCAACATTTCACCCTTACGTTCAGAAAGGCTTTGGATAACAGAACCTTGGTATTCTTCTGGAGTATCGATTTGCACGCGTTCAAATGGCTCACATTTAACACCGTCGATTTCTTTTACAATAACCTCTGGACGAGATACTTGAAGTTCATAACCCTCACGGCGCATGGTTTCAATCAGGATTGACAAGTGCAATTCTCCACGACCTGAAACAGTCCATTTGTCTGGTGAGTCCGTTGGGTCAACACGAAGGGAAACGTCTGTTTGCAATTCTGCTTGCAAGCGTTCTTCTACCTTACGAGAAGTCACCCATTTACCTTCTTTACCAGCAAATGGTGAGTTGTTTACCAAGAAGGTCATTTGAAGAGTTGGCTCATCGATGTGAAGGATTGGAAGAGGCTCAACTGCATCTGTCGGAGTAATGGTTTCACCAACAAAGATATCTTCCATACCAGAAACAGCAATCAAGTCACCTGCTTTGGCTTCTTGGATTTCACGACGTTCCAAACCAAAGAAACCAAAGAGTTTTGTAACACGGAAGTTCTTCGTTGTACCATCTAGTTTAGAAAGGGTAACTTGGTCTCCAACCTTAACAGTACCTCGGAAGACACGACCAATACCGATACGTCCTACGAAGTCATTGTAGTCCAAGAGTGAGACTTGGAACTGTAACGGTTCATCCGAGTTGTCCACTGGAGCAGGGATATGGTCGATAATGGTATCAAAGATTGGCGCCATTGTTTTTTCTTGATCAGCTGGATCGTCTGACAATGAAGAAGTTCCGTTGATAGCTGAAGCATACACCACTGGGAAATCAAGCTGGTCATCGTCTGCACCAAGCTCAATGAAGAGCTCCAATACTTCGTCTACTACTTCTGCTGGACGAGCTGATGGTTTGTCGATTTTATTAACAACCACGATTGGGACAAGATCTTGTTCCAAGGCTTTTTTCAGTACGAAACGAGTCTGTGGCATGGTTCCTTCGTAGGCATCTACGACCAAGACAACACCATCAACCATTTTCATGATACGCTCAACTTCTCCACCGAAGTCCGCGTGTCCTGGTGTGTCCATGATATTGATACGAGTTCCGTTGTAGGCAACGGCAGTGTTTTTCGCAAGAATTGTAATTCCACGCTCTTTTTCGATATCGTTTGAGTCCATAGCGCGCTCTGCCAATTCAGTACGTGCATCAAGCGTTTCTGATTGTTTCAATAATTCGTCAACGAGGGTTGTTTTACCGTGGTCAACGTGGGCGATAATCGCAATGTTACGGATATCTTCTCTTAATTTTGTCATGATTTCCTCTAATATTTAAATTTTTATTTCTAACTGAACAATTATACCACAGTCTCATTCAAAAATCACAGTTCAGCTAAGTGTAAATGTTTTCACTCTGCTTTTCTAGTCAAGGCAACTCTTTTCAAAGTCAGAGACTTATGATAAGATAAGCTGGTATGCGTTTAGATAGATTATTAGCCCAAGAAAAGGGCAGTCGTAAGGCTATGAAACAGGCTCTATTAAAAAAAGAAATCCTAGTGGACGATTGTCCAGCCAGCTCCCTGGCTCAAAATGTCGACACTGGGTTGCAGAAACTAGTCTTTCAAGGACGGCAAATCCAAGGATATGAGCACATCTACCTCATGCTTCATAAACCAAACGGAGTCGTTACAGCGAGCAAGGATAAGAAACTGTCAACCGTCATGGACCTATTCCCCAAAAATATCCAGTCAGGCCAACTCTACGCGATAGGTAGGCTAGACCGCGATACGACAGGACTGCTCCTTTTGACAGACAATGGACCTCTTGGCTTTCAACTCCTCCATCCTCAATATCATGTGGATAAAACTTACCAAGTCAAGGTTAATGGACTGCTCACACCAAACCATATCCAGCAATTTAAAGATGGCATTGTCTTTTTAGATGGAAGCATCTGCAAACCTGCCAAACTAGAAATTCTATCCGCAAGCCCAACAGAGAGCCATGCCTCCATCACCATTTCAGAAGGGAAGTTTCATCAGGTTAAGAAAATGTTTCTCTCAGTTGGTGTCAAGGTGACCTCTCTCAAACGAGTTCAGTTCGGTGATTTCACTTTAGACCCAGAACTAGCAGAAGGGCAATACCGTCCCTTGAATCCAGAGGAATTGGAAATCATTAAAAACTACTTAGAGAAAAGTGGATAAAAGAAAAAAGCTTTATGTTTAAAGCTTTTTTCTTTTTTGCTTATCTAAAAAATACTGCGACGGCTAGAATCCAGTTAAGAACAGAAACTACAAGTCCTACGATGTTGAGAATTTTTTCTGTTTTATAGTCCAGTCCAGATTCTTTTTGGTATGAAAAAGCCAAAACCAATCCTATGATCCCCAAAACAGACCTACTATTGGAGATAGCAAACCAAGGACGATAGATAAGATACCTAAAATAAGTGAAGGTTTTTTCTTTTGTTGTGAATTCATATTATAAAATCTCCTTAAATTTATTATAAATGATGATACCTTAAGATACTAGCTTTATCTATCATTCGACAGTTTTTTAAAGAATCTTAGCTAGTCTTGACCTTCCCGTTCCAAGAATCCAATCCATAAGAAAGGATATAAATCTCAGAGAAACCTTGTTTTTTCAGATAAAGTGCGGCATTGGTCACTCGTTGTCCGCGTTGGTTTTCGTAGAGAAGGACAGGTTTATCCTTGCGAAGGGCTGCAAGACTTGACTTCAACTGATTTGAAGGAATATTGCGAGCTCCGAGGATATGTTTTCTGTGAAATTCTGCTGGTTCACGGACATCAATCAACTGCCCTTTCCGAATCAAGGCTTCAAATTCTGCATTATCCACAATCTTAGCCGCACGACGAATACGAAGGTAGTTATAACCCATCCATGCCACCATCGCCAATACAATTCCCCAAACAATCCAAATTGTCATAAGTTCTTATCTCCATTTTTCTCTATGTAGTCTAATTCTATCTTGTGCTCTCTACGAAGAACAGCTTCCGCCTCTAGATAGTCTAGCTTGTCCATCAGACCTGCATCATAGATCCGAGAGAGTTCGAGCTTCATCAGTTCAATATCATACAAGCGCTTCCCCATGTAAACAATAATGCCAAACTGTTTGAGAAATTGCTGCACATCATAGAATGTTTTCATAGCTTCCATTTTAGCAGATTCTAGACTTTTTTTCAATACTGGACAGGCTCTTTCCCCCTATTTTCTTCGTCTTCATTGCCCATTCTTCCGCAAGTATGGTACAATAAAAACATGAGAATTCAACAACTACACTATATTATCAAAATCGTCGAAACTGGCTCTATGAATGAGGCAGCCAAGCAACTCTTTATCACTCAACCCAGTCTCTCTAATGCCGTTCGAGACTTGGAAAATGAAATGGGTATTGAAATCTTTATCCGCAATCCCAAGGGCATTACCTTAACCCGTGATGGGATGGAGTTTCTCTCCTATGCCCGTCAAGTTGTCGAGCAAACTCAGCTTCTGGAGGAACGCTATAAAAATCCTATCGCCCACCGCGAACTTTTCAGCGTTTCCTCTCAGCACTATGCCTTTGTAGTCAATGCCTTTGTCTCTCTGCTTAAGAAAAGTGATATGGAAAAATACGAGCTTTTCCTTCGTGAAACTCGGACTTGGGAGATTATTGACGACGTTAAGAACTTCCGCAGTGAAGTCGGTGTCCTCTTCTTAAACAGCTACAACCGTGATGTTTTAACAAAAATGCTGGATGACAACCACCTCTTGGCCCACCATCTCTTTACAGCTCAGCCCCATATCTTTGTCAGCAAGACCAACCCTCTAGCTAAAAAAGACAAGGTCAAACTGTCTGATTTGGAAGACTTCCCTTATCTGAGTTATGACCAAGGGACGCACAACTCCTTCTACTTTTCAGAGGAGATTCTTTCACAAGAGCATCACAAGAAATCCATCGTAGTCAGTGACCGTGCCACCCTCTTTAACCTCTTGATTGGTTTGGATGGTTACACGATCGCAACAGGGATTTTGAACAGCAACCTCAACGGAGATAATATCGTTTCCATTCCGCTGGACATTGACGACCCGATTGAACTAGTCTATATCCAGCATGAAAAAACCAGCCTGTCTAAGATGGGTGAACGCTTTATCGAATACTTACTAGAGGAAGTTCAATTCGATAATTAATAGGAAAAATGAAAAAGAGAAAAAGAAAAAGTTAGGAAATAGAAAGTGAAAAAGATACTACTGACCAGTGCTTTAATCCTTTCAATCGCAGGATTAGCACCCGCATCCGTCTTAGGAGAAGAAAACACAACTCAATCCACATCTGCTGTCAAGGAAGCAATTGCCAAAGAAGAAAAGAAAGAATCGAGTGTTGAGGAAAACTCTAAATCAGAAGTTCTTCCGAAAGTAAGTGTACAAGAAGACAAGACCAAAAAAGAAGGATGGTACCAAGAAAATCACCACTGGCGTTTTTACCAAGATGATAAACCTGCTTTGAACTGGAAACAAATCCAAGGCAAATGGTACTACTTCGACCAAAATGGTGACCGTATCCAGTCTACTATCTATAAGGGCTATGCCTTTGACCAAGGTGGTGTCATGATAGAAAATAGCTGGACTAAATTGGACAATCAATGGTATTATGCTGATTCTTCTGGACGACTAGCTCAGAACACCTGGAAAAAAATCAATGGTTCTTGGTACTATTTTGATCAAACTGGAAGCATGCTCAGCAACACTGCTATTGACGGTTATCTGCTCACAAAAAGTGGAGCTATGGCAGAAAAGGGCTGGACTAGATTAGACCAAATTTGGTATTATGTTGCTCCTTCTGGAAAGATCTCGCAGGATAAATGGGAGAAAATCAACGGTTCTTGGTATTACTTTGACAAAGAAGGGGGAATGCTGAGTGCGACAACCTTCAAGGGCTACCTCTTCAACCAGAGTGGAGCTATGGCAGAAAACAACTGGGTCAAAATCAAGGATACTTGGTTCTATGCGAACGGGTCAGGGAGATATGTCCAAGAAAACTGGCAAAAGATTCAGGGTTCCTGGTACTCATTTGACCAGAATGGTGGGATGCTTGCAGACAAATGGAAAGGAAGCTACTACCTCAAAACCAGTGGAGCCATGGCGGAGAATGAGTGGATCTTTGATAAAGCCTACAAGAGCTGGTTCTATCTAAAAGCGGATGGCCGTTATGCAAATCAGGAGTGGATTGGAGCATACTACCTCAAGTCAGGTGGTTACATGGCAAAGAGCGAATGGATTTACGATAACTCTGACAAAGCACGCTACTACCTAGATGATAATGGGCATTATGTTTCAGGAACTTACAAAATAAACGGTAAGGAACACTTATTCCAAAAATACGGCCAATGGATTTCTGAAGTTTCAACTGAAGGTGGATTTACAAAAGGCCTATATAGCAATACCATTTTCCTAGATCCTGGGCATGGTGGTCGAGATTCAGGTGCCTTCTACTACAATGTCGCTGAAAAAGATCTCAACATGCAGATTTACCGTAAACTTCGTACTAAGCTAGAAGAACTAGGCTACAAGGTCCTGACTTCTCGTGATAGTGATATTGACGTTGATTTTGTAACCGAGCGTTCTCGTATGGTTAATAAGACCAACTCGGATATTTTTATCAGTATTCACTTCAACGCTACTGGTAATACCTACTCAAAAGCAAGCGGTATTCAAACCTATTCCTATAGCGATGAACCTGATTACCCAAGTAAGATTAATAAATACTGGCACAATCACCCTGATCGTATGAGTGAAAGCAGACGCCTCGCCGCTGCCATCCACTCCTCTCTTCTAGCAGAAACAGGAGCTAAGGATGCTGGCTTATTGGAAAGCAGCTATGCAGTACTACGCGAAACAGCCAAACCAGCCGTTCTCCTAGAACTTGGTTATATGGATAATTTCTCCGAAAACCAACAAATCAGAGATAGCCACTACCAAGATAAACTGGTCGTAGGCATCGTAAAAGGGATCCAAAAATATTACGCTGGTCAGTAAAAAAGTCTCGAGAAATCTCGAGACTTTTTATTTGCCTTCTTTTTTATCCTTATCAGGAAAGAGGTAACCAAGTCCTACACAAGCTAGCACACCGGCACCAATCACCAAACCACTTGAAATTGGCAACAGATCAAAAATAGCATTTGCAATGATGACGGCAATGATCAAGCACATCAGACTAGACTTGTAGTCTTTTTTCAAAAAGTTTTCTAGCGTGAAATAAAGGAACAATCCTACCGGAATGAGCGACCAAAGGTTGACATCCAAACTTGGCCATCCAACAGAACCGAAATACAATACTAGCGCTGCTGCTACTAAAAATACAAGTCCCAATAATTTTTTCATTTTTATGTCTCCATTTTCTTTTTTTGGTTCTTGAGTTGTCTGATACTAACTCCTCACGTCCCTTACATGAATCATTATAGCAGAGGAATTTTTCAAGAACAAGCCCTTTTGCCTATCTGGTCAATATCTCTGTCTATGTGGTTGAATAGTCGTGATAAAAGAAAAAGAAGCCCTAATAGACTTCTTGATTTTGCCGATTGCAGGGCTTGAACCTGTGACCTACGCGTTACGAGTGCGTTGCTCTACCAACTGAGCTAAATCGGCGATTACCCTTTTAGTATAGCACTCTGAGAATAGATGTCAAGAAATTTTTATCTCCATTAGAAAAAACCTGTCCTGAGACAAGGCTTTGAGATTCTTCCTTTTACGAACCCGCACTTTCGTAGGCATCCAAGCCCCTGTCCCAGAGTTTCAAAGAAATGACAAAGAAAACAAGGGAAATCAACATCAAACCACCAATGTTAAAGAGCCCATCCTTGTCCTGCAAGAAATAGCTGGCAGGATAGTAGGCCGTAAAGGCGAAAGGCACGATAAAGCTAATCAACCAACGAAGAAGCGAATTGTAAATGGAAATCGGGTACTTAGCAAAGTCATTAAACATATAAAAAATGTAAATCATAGCACCTGACTGCTTGGTCCAAAAAGCGATACTGGCTGTCGCTATTTTCAAGGAAGTATAAATCAAGGTCGCAAAAGGAATGCAGACTAGGAATAGCAAGAACTTGGGAAGAGTCCAAGCAATACTTGACACTGTTGTTGCTAGCAAAAGGCCTCCGACCAAAAGTTCACCCAAGGCATCAATCTGAAAGGTCTCAACCAAGATGTGAAAAAGAGGATTGATAGGACGCGTCAGGTACTTGTCAAACTCTCCTTTTCGAACTAGCCGTTGACCTAATGCCCAGAGATTGTCAAAAAATAGATGATCTAATCCCTTTGGAATTAAGGAAAAGCCATAGATAAAGGCAATCTCTTGAAAAGTCCAGCCTTCAAGCGAGGGGATATGTTGAAAGATGACATTGAGAAACAAGAGGTTCAAACCTTGGGTCAGAAAGACACCTAAAACACCAACCACAAAATCAACCTTGTATTCCATGATTTGCTTGATGTATTGTCTGATAAAAATCAGGTGCATGCGTTGATATTTTTTCATACTAACCTCCTTGAATGGTGATGAAGGACTGGACTCGTTTCCAAATCAACTGAGACAAGCCCACCATCACTAAGAGCCAGAAGAACTGTAGCAAAAGTGCCTGAAGAATCTGACTGGCATCGTATTTCCCAACAATGATCATGACCGGAGTATAAATCAAGGATGAAAAAGGCAAGAAGGACAGGATATCTGAAACAATCTTTGGAAAGAAAGCCAAGGGAATCAGACTTCCAGACATAAAAGCCACTATAGAAGTCTTGAGTAGATTGGAACCCCATAGATTTTTAAATACAAAGGCTGAAAATCCAAAGCAGATATTAAAGAAAAAGTTAATCAGATAGGCCAGCGTTAAGCTAAAAAGATAAAGGGTAGTTAGTCCCAGCACTTCTACAATCCCTTGCCCAGATAAGATTTTCATCAAGACAATAACACTTAAAAATGGCAGTCCAACAGAGATAAAAATCAACCACTTAGATCCAAGCTCTGTAAAGAGGTACGAAGCCGCAAAATGCACCGGTCTCAACAAGCGCATGATAATGGAACCATCCTTGACCTCTTCTCCAATCATAAAGGAGCTATCAGACCTGGTCAAAAGATTGGTCACAAAACTCATGATGATGTAGAGGGTGATATCTGCCATACTGAAGCCCTGAATCAAAGACTCTTGCGAAGAATCAAAGACAGCCTTCCAGAGATAAAAAGCAACAAAAGCCCCCATGACATCGCCAATCCGATAGAGAATAAAGTTGACTCGATAGCTAATCAACTCCTGAACACCTGCATTGATAAAGGGTTTATAACGTCTCCACAATTTGACCATCTTAGAGCTCCTTTCGGTAGAAGCGACGGATAATATCCTCAATGTCCGTATCCACCATCTTCAAATCGCGAATCTCAAAATCAGACAGAGTTCGCTTGATAATATCAGCTGACTGGTAGCGGGAACTATCAAATTCAATGTTGAGGCTGTTTCCTTGTCTATCAATGGTCATATCCGAAGAGCCTTCATAATGAGAAAGGAGATGACTTTGACCTGGTAGCAGTTCAAAAGAAAGAGTCTTCATCTTGCCAAAGGTCTCCTTGAGTTGACTCACCGTTCCATCAAAAATCTCCTGCCCCTTGTCAATCATAAAAATTCGATCACAGAGTTGCTCAATGTCGCTCAGGTCGTGAGTGGTCAAGAGAATGGTAGTTTCTTCCTCTTGATTGATCTGGGTGATGGCCCGACGAATATTGTCCTTGACCGACACATCCAAGCCAATGGTCGGCTCATCTAAAAAGAGAACCTTAGGATTGTGGAGCAAGGAAGCCGCAATGTCCGCCCGCATCCGTTGACCCAGCGAAAGAGTTCGCACGGGATCCTTGATAAATTCCTTTAAATCCAAGACTTCATTCAAAAAGTCCATGCGCTTATGAAAGAGCGAGTCTGGCACGTCGTAAATCTCTTTCAAGACCGTGTAGGTTTCTTGCAGGGCCAAATCCCACCATAACTGGGTACGTTGTCCAAAGACAACCCCGATATCTTTGACATAGTCTTGACGATTGTCCTGAGGAATCTTACCATTGATCCGACAATAGCCCGATGTCGGCTTTAAAATTCCTGTCAACATTTTGATGGTTGTCGACTTCCCAGCACCATTGGCCCCGATAAATCCTAAAATCTGCCCCTTGGGAACCTCAAAGGTCAAATCCTTGACCGCTTCAAAGGTCTGCTTTTCAGGATGAATAAAGGAACGTAATGCCCCCTTTAACCCCGGCTCCTTCACTGTCTTCACAAAATTTTTCTGAAGATGTTCCACTTCTATCATTGCCATAAATCTCTCCCTATCGCAAGGAATAGCTACGTTGTATTTTTGACTACAAATATCTAAATCCTTACTTTCTACACCTTATCAATATTATTACAGAAGGCTTTATACCAACCTATTATAGTCCAATAAAAAATAGAATGCAAGTGTTTGCCTATAGATTATGAAATTAGAGATTTCTCTCTTAAAATAATACTTTTAAACAAAAATTCTGGTTTGATATTTTCCTTAAAACACCAAAAAACCTGCCCATTGGGCAGGTTTCATCTGTATTGTTCAGCTTAAGCTTTACCTTCTGAACCGAATACGTCGATACGTTCTTCAACTGATGCTTGGATAGCTTTTACACCGTCAGCCAAGAATTTACGTGGGTCGAAGAGTTTTTTCTTGTCGTATTCTGCTTCGTTTGCTTCGTAGTCACGAGCAAATTTACGAGTTGCGTTAGCGAATGCGATTTGGCATTCAGTGTTAACGTTAACTTTCGCAACACCAAGTTTGATAGCTGCTTGGATTTGCTCATCAGGAATACCTGATCCACCGTGCAATACGATTGGGAAGCCTGGAAGAGCTTCTGTCAATTTTTGCAAGTGGTCAAGGTCAAGACCTTCCCAGTTTGCTGGGTAAGGACCGTGGATGTTACCGATACCAGCTGCCAAGAAGTCGATACCAGTTGCAACCATTGCTTTAGCGTCTTCGATTGGAGCCAATTCACCTTTACCGATGATACCGTCTTCTTCACCACCGATAGTACCAACTTCAGCTTCTACTGAGATACCTTTAGCGTGTGCTTTTTCAACAACGTCTTTAGCCAATTTAAGGTTTTCTTCAACTGGAAGGTGTGAACCGTCAAACATGATTGAAGTGTAACCAACTTCGATACACTCAAGTGCATCTTCGTAGTGACCGTGGTCAAGGTGGATAGCTACTGGTACAGTGATCCCCATTGACTCAACAAGGTTAGCGATCAAGTTGCGAGCAACTTTGTAACCACCCATGTATTTAGCAGCACCCATTGAAGTTTGGATCAAAACTGGAGCTTTTTTAGCTTCTGCTGCGCGCAAGATAGCTTGAGTCCACTCAAGGTTGTTTGTGTTAAATCCACCAACTGCATAACCGTTGTCACGAGCTGCTTGGACAAATTTTTCTGCTGAAACGATTGCCATTTGTCAGGCCTCCTATATATTTTTTGGGACATCCCATTTACATTGTTCATTTTATCACTTTTTGATAAAAAAAGCTAGTTTTTCCCGTAGTTTCGTCTGAATTTCTTCCAACTCAATCAATGTAAACCCTTTCTTCCCCTTAGTCTTGATCGACTTTAGGATAAGACATGAAGAAGGTCAAACGATCATCTTGCATCTCAAAATGATAAGGTAATTTCTCGTGTTCTAATAAACTTTTGACCACAAAGAGCCCCATTCCTGAACCCTTGGCCTTGCTACTAGCATTGCCAGAAAAAGACTGGGCCAATTTTTCTTGTTCTTCAGGACTACAGCTATTCTCGATAAAGAGTTCTCCTTCTCTCTCCCCGATGCGGACCAAGCCACCTAGAGTGGAGTGCTTGATGGCATTGCTGATGAGATTAGATAGGATTAGTTTCATGACAGATGGGTTTATGTAAGCCTGCTGATGGGTTAGGCTAATGTCTACATGAAGTTCTCTTTCCTTGGCGAGCAAAGTATAATCCTTAACCAGAGTTTGCGTCATTTGGAGTAGGTCGATGTTCTCCTTCTCCTCTCGCAATTCCTGAACAGAAGAAAGAGAAAGTATCTGAAGAACGTGGTGACTGAGGTCGTCCACAATCCCCAAGGCTACTCCCAGATAGTGGTCCCTATCCTTGTAACGGCCGATATTTTCTTTCATATTTTCAATTAGGATTTTCAAACTAGCCAGAGGTGTTTTCAATTCATGAGAAGCTCCTCGTAGGAACTCGACTTTCATCTTCTCCAGCTGGAGAATGGCTTCATTCTTGTCATGTAAGTCTGCAATGACAGTCAAAAGATGCTGGTAAAGGCTATTGATTTGTTCCTTGAGATCACCTATCTCATCCTTAGAGTCCACGCGCAACCGTACTTGAGCATCAAGGTCCATCATCCGACGGGTCACCCGCTTGATTTCCAAAATCGGCGCAACAATGGTTCGAGCATAGATGTAGGATACCAAGAGGGAAATCAAAAATGAAGCCAGCAAGGTATAGGGGAGAAATTGGAGGCTAATTTGCTCTGCTTCCTTTTGCAAGTCCATCGAAGCTAGAAATTGAAGTGTCATAGTGCTACCATCTTGGGTTGTCACCTCACGCTCCTCGATAAAGAGAGAGGTGGTCTGACGGCCTGTATCTAGAGGAAGGTTGTCCTTGACCTCTAACTTGTCCTCTGTCATCTCTCCCTTGACGGCCCCCTTGATATCACTAGTCTGGGAATACAAGTCTAACACTTGCTCGATACTTTGCCTATCCTTTCCTTCTAGGGACTGGGCAATGGCTGTCGCTTTCTGACCGATGGTTTCCTGACGATGACTCAGATAAGTTGAGGGAAAGAGAAAATAAATAGCTAAATGAAGACAAATAACCAGAACACTAAAAATCGAGAAGGTATAGATAAATATCTTTGTAAATAAACCTGTTCGTTTCATTTTCGCTCCAATTTATAACCAACATTACGCACAGTGAGGATACAATCCAAGTCTAGCTTTTTCCGCAGTTCCTTGATGTAAACATCAATAACACGGTCAAAAGGCACCTCATCTGTCACCTTCCAGACAGCATCGATTATCTGAGATCGAGTCAAGGCCCGTCCTTCATTTTTCACCAGATAGTCCAGAATTTCCAACTCTTTGGCATTGATGGCCACTTCCTCGCCTGCTAGACTTGCACTGTAGCTCTCAAAGTCCACCTTGGTATCCTTATAGGAGAAGATTCGTCCCGTATCGTAGTAGCGCTTGAAAATCGCATCTACTCTCACTTTTAAGAGGGAGAGTGAGAAGGGTTTTTCCAGATAGCCATCTGCTAGCGAAGCAAAGGCACTCATCTTGTATTCCTCATCCTGAAAGGCAGTCAACATCAAGACAGGAACCTGACTGGTTTTACGAATCTCAGCTAGGACTTCTAAACCATTGAGTTTGGGCATCTGGATATCCAGTAAAACTAGTGCTACTTCATAGCTGGAAAATTGTTCTAGGGCTTCCTCGCCGTCCGCAGCCTGAATGGTCTCATAACCACAATCTGTCAAATAGTCACTGATCCCTTCACGGATCATCTCTTCATCTTCTACAATTAAAATTTTCATAGAAAAACCTTTCACATTTCTTTAATTTTCTTTTAAATCCTCCCTGTTTCATCCTGAAAGGAAAGGCTTCAGGGAGATGAAATACATAAAAATGCTACCTATATTATACCCCATTTAGGGGAGAATAGGTAGCAAGTTTTTTATTCGCTATCGAGCAAGAGTTCTTTTGGTTGTTTTCTAAGGAGATTGCTTGAAGCAAGCGCCATAACGAGAACGACTAGAACTAAAGCAAGAACAAAGACGATGATAAAGTCTGATGTCTGAATGGAAATGTCTAAACTCGACAAGGTCTTGCTAAAGCCATCTACTTCTGCACCACCACCAAGGTTAGAAGCTTGAGCTGCCTTGCTGGCTTGCTTGGCAACACCTGAAGTAACATTGGCAAGGACGGTGTTTCCGATTGCACGAGCCGTGTAGTTGGCTAGGAAGTAGGCAGAAACAAGAGCAGGGATGGCAATCAAGATTGATTCTGTGATAAATTGACCAAGGATACTTGCCTGCTTGAGACCGATAGAGAGGAGAATTCCCACTTCCTTACGACGGGCATTGATCCAAAGGCTGAGCAAGAGGGCAAGGAGAAGAACTGAGAAGCTCAAGCTACCCCAGAAGAGGAGGTTGGCCATCTTGTACATACCAGAGATGGATTGCTCAAGAGCTGGGTAGTTAGAGGAGCTCTTAACGAGTGTGTAGCTCTTCCAGTTGATACCACTGATGCCATTCAACTCTTTCATAACGTCATCCAAGTTTTTATCTGCTGTTACAAAGAAAGTTGCGTCCCCATAAATAGCCGTGTCTTCTGTGTATCCATAAAGTTTTGCAGCAGTGTGAATGTCTGTGATTGCTGTGTTCTCATAGAGTTCTTGTGAGTAGGTTACTGCTGACTTATTGTGACCATCAAAGAGTCCCTTGATTGTCACTTCGACTGTTTCCTTGGCACCTTTTTCATTATCAGCATCATAGACATTGGAGTCCAGTTTGACCTTATCTCCGACTTTCCAGCCGTGTTTGGCTGCCAAGTCCTTGTGCATAAGAATCTTGTCTTTGTCGTCGTTGGTTAGGTGCTCACCTTCAACCAGCTTATATGAGCCAGAGACAAACTTATCTTCTTTTGAGGAGTCATTGACACCTGTAATCATCAAACTGCTGCCAAACCGTTTGGCACGGTCTGCAGTGAGATTTTTCTTGGTTTCTGGCGTTTCAATCAGGTCGTATCCAGTCAAATCTCCGATGGCGTTGATACGTTTAATATAAGACTCGATAGCCTTGTTTTCGGTGATTTTTTTGATGTCCTCACCCTTGATATTCCCAGAACCACGTGGCGTCCCTTGATTGACGCGACGATTGATTTGCATAGAGAAGCTATTGGTGATATTTTTAAATGTCTCCTGAGAAGCCTTGGCAGTAGCTCCCTTGATCGACAAGCCGACCAAACTCAAGCTCGCCATGAGGAGAATAATCAGGAAGATAACAATCGATTTGAAAAACTTCCTTGTAACATAAGCAAATGCGTTGTGTAACATAGGTTCCCTTTCTAGATTTGATTTCATAATTCTGTCAAAACAAGCTCATATTATTTAGTAGTATTGCGAGTTTCAGTCAGTTTCTTGTCCTTCAACTCAAGTGTAATATCTGACGCTTGCGCCACTTCTTTACTGTGGGTGACGACAATCACACATTTACCTGTTTTCTCGGCAAGTGACTTGAGCAGTTCGATAATATCTCCAGCAGTTTTAGGGTCCAGATTTCCTGTTGGCTCATCAGCTAGAATAACTGGAGCTTCTGATACCAAACTGCGAGCGATGGCTACACGTTGCTGTTGACCACCTGATAACTGGAGAACGTTCCGCTTGATCTGACTTTCATCCAAACCAAGCTCAAGAAGTGTATCCTTGCTTGCTTTTTTGTTGACCAAGCGGATATTTTCCAGCGGAGAAAGATAATCTATCAAGTTATAATTTTGAAAGACCAGGGAAATATGGTGCATGCGATGGTAAGAATACCCCTTATTCCGAATGTCCTCTCCTTGGAAAAGGATAGAACCTTCAACAGGACTATCTAGACCAGCAAGGAGGGACAAGAGAGTGGATTTCCCTGCTCCTGACTCACCAATGATACTATAAAATTTTCCGGGTTCAAAATTATACTTGATCTGATATAAAACTGCTTCAGCAGTATTCTTATAACGGTAGGTAACATCTTGCAATTGTAATAAAGTCATGATTTCTCCTTCTTAACTAATAGATGATAAAATTTCTTTCGGCGATTTTCTAAATAGAAATACGAAACAAAGGGCTACTGATAAGCAACCAATCAGGAGCAGAAAGACATAGGATTCTGCAAAGGATAGGAGACTGGTTGATAGACTGCTTGCTTTAGCCAGCGTGTCTTGTAAGCTTGCCTGATCTCCACTGGCTAGTACAGTTTGTAGCAAATAGGATGTAATGGCATTTCCAGCGATAAAGGATGGAAGCAAAGCTCCAAGAGATACCAAAACTACCTCTAAACAGAACTGGAGGAAGATCGAACTCTTGCCTTTTCCAAGTGCCAGAAGAATTCCCACTTCGTAGACCCTTTCTCTCAACCAGAGAGACAAGACCAAAATTAAGGCTCCTGCTCCTGCTATCAACATCCCATAAAGGAAGATGGTGAGGAAGGTTTGGAAGGTTGCCACTGAGTCTTTGATTTGTTCAAAGGCCTTGTTTTCCTTCTCAACTTGGTAACCTTGACTTTCCAAAGCCAAGTTTTCCACCTGCTTCATGAGTCCGTCCATTTCCTTAGGATTTTCTACATAGAAGCGCGCTGCACTGACTTGCGGTTCACTATTTCCCAGAAGGGCTTGGCTACTTTCATAGTCTGTAAAGACCTGGTTTTCACTGAAGTCGGAAGACAAGCCTGTGAACTTTTCTTGTTTTTTACCAGAAAAGATGCCGACAATTTCAAACTCTACTGTTTGCCCCTTTCCAGCTTCGGACTGACCAGCATCCAAGCGAATCTTGTCGTGAAGCGAAAGACCATTCTTCTTGGCCAACTCTTCGTGGATGAGGATTTTCTTGGAGTCCCCTTTTTGAAGGTGTCGCCCTTCTTTTAGATTGAAAGCCGAACTGGTAAAGGTGACATCCTTGGATGAATCCTCGAGAGCCGTTAAGCTAACCAAGTTCTTGTCTGCAGCTGACAAATCATCACGTTCTACGCTCTGCTCACCACTCACCGCTTCCTTGTCTTTCAGTTTTGCGACCGTTTCGAGTTCAGGAGAGACATTTTCCAGTCCCTTAATCTTGCTAACGGATGCTAGGTCAGACAACTTGAAGGTCTGTCCATTTTCTATCTTTTTGATAGAAAAAGAAGTATTGAGTGATTTGTAAAGATTGCTTTCTACTGTTTTGTTGGACTTCATCAGAGTCAAACAGGCTGAAATTCCTGCTAAAAGGACAAATAAAATCAGAAATAAAATAAAACTTCTCAGTCGTTTTCTGCTGACATAAGCCCAAGCTCTTTGGATTGGATTCATTTGTCACCTCCATATTTGTAAGACTATTATAAAATCCAAATATGAAATGTTTATGAAATCGAAAAATTTTTTGATTTATTTTTAAAAAAACAAAAAAGCTAACAAGCGCTAACTTTCTTTCTTATATAAGGAGAAATAGTACCAATCAAAAATCTACTTCATTTTAAAAATGATAGTCACATCTTTCTGATTAGTATTTTTCCATTTCCTAAATTCTTCTTTTCTGACTAGTGTTTGAGGATATTCTTGATAGAATGAAATGGAAAACTCAGTTTAAATGTTCTGATACAATGATTGTTCTTAATACCAATATTTTTCGATATACGAAACGTAACCTCTAGTCTTCTTTGTAAAAACAAAAAGAGCTAGCCAAAGCCAACTCTTACCCTATGCGGAGAGAGGGACTTGAACCCTCACGACCTAAAGCGGTCACAGGATCCTTAGTCCTGCGCGTCTGCCAATTCCGCCATCCCCGCGTCGATTACCTTACTAGTATATCAACTTTCAAAATCTTTGTCAACACTTTTTTCAGATTTTTTTCATTTTTCCAACAGGCTTATAGTTCAATTTCAGCAAGGTTTTCATCCAGTAATTTTGCTCCCAATGTGTTCTTAAAATGCCCAAGAGCAAACTGATGATTTTCTGGCCAAATAGAGGCAACCGCAGGCTTGACAATCTCGATTTGATAACCTAAATTATAGGCATCAATAGCCGTATGAAGAACACAAATATCTGTCAAAACACCTGTTAAGATAACAGTATCAACCCGACGTTCCCGCAAACGGATATCTAAGTCCGTTCCTGAAAAAGCTGAATAGTGACGTTTGTCCATCCAAAAGACGCGACTATCCGCCTCATGCTCAGCATAAAAGTCAGCTAGGGGTCCATAAAGGTTACGCCCACTAGTTCCGATGATGTTGTGTGGTGGAAAGAGCTTGCTTTCTGGGTGGATGTATCCTTCTCTTCATGAGCATCAATGGTGAAAAAGACATAGTCTCCACGATCAAAAGCTAATCTGGTTACCTGATCAATGGCTTTTGATATTGCTTGAGCGGGTGCTCCAGCAGTTAGCTTTCCATGGTCTGCTACGAAATCCTCTGTATAGTCAATCGAGATTAAAGCCTTTGCCATTAGTAGTCCCTCTTTTTCACTTCTTCAAAAATATCACCAATTAGAACTTTGAGATAAGTCCCCTTCATTCCTAATGAACGACTCTCAATAATTCCCGCAGACTCCAATTTACGAAGCGCATTGACAATCACTGAGCGTGTAATGCCAATACGGTCTGCAATAACAGACGCAGTCAGCTGTCCTTCATTTCCATCCAGCTCAGCTAAAATAGCTGATACGGCACGAAGTTCTGAATAGGAAAGGGTATTGACCGCCATGGTAACAGCCGTACGACGGCGAATATTCTTCTCATCTTCTTCACGTTGGAAGTTCAACAGTTGAATCCCTACCACCGTGCTCGCAATCTCGACAAGGATCAAATCTTCATCTTCAAATTTCTTGTCATTGCGCCAAATGATCAACGAACCTAGGCGAATTCCTGATACATGAATCGGAGCGATGGTCGTCAACCCATCTGGAAAGTCCGCACGGCTCTCCACAGGGAAAATAGTCAAATCATGTTCAACAGGTAGGTTGGCTTCCGTGTCATAAATCATGTTTGCCCCTTGTACATAGACGTCAGGGAAGGTTTTGGTTTGGAAGAATTGTTCTACACGATCATTATTGGTCTTATAACGCATAAAGTAGCCCAAGAGACGTCCCTTGTTATTCACAATACAAGCGTTACAATCAATAATATCAGCTAACTGGCGTGTAATCGCATTGTAAGGAAGTTCATCTTGGAGTTGCTCCTCAGAGCGCTTTAGAATAGACGTGATTTTTCTTGTTTTTTCTAATAAATGTGCCATTTTTTACCTCGCATATAATCGCTTCCATTATAACATAGAAAAGTCTTTATTTCAATAATTATCTGAAAATTGCTTATTTAATTGCAATTTTGAACAGCAAAAATATTTTAGAAAAAATAGGATTTTTGTGTTGACAGCAATAATAAATTTTGTTATTATAACATTATAAGAAGATGACATGATAAATCCTTTTCCGTTTCACCTATCCTTTACTATCAACCATCTTCTTTTACCCTTGGTCTCCTTATATATAAAAGCGATTCACCCAGTGAATCGCTTTTTCCTATTTGTCACCCTTGTTACGAATAACAAAGCCTGTTTTCTTTTCGCTTGAAGTGTTGCGAGGTTTTTTATTGTCTTTATTACGGTAACGTCTGTCTTTATCAAAACGGTCGTTTCCACGACTACCTTTCTTGAATTCATCACGACGACCATTGCCACGGCGATCACGGTCTCGACGGTCGTCTCCACGACGGCCTCCTCGACCTCCCTTAGCTTTGCCACCGAAGCCATTACCTGATGGTTTAAATGGCAATGGTTTTTCACGTGCAATCTCCACTTCTGGAAGGCTATCAGGATCTTGGACAGTCAGACTCAAGATATACATAGCCAATTCTTCAGAACTAAATTCAGCCGCTAATTTACGAGCATCTTTAGCAAATTTCTCAAAGTTGGAACGAATTTCTTCATCTGCGAAATCACGTTCGATTTTCTTGAGCGCCACTTGCTTTTTAGCTTGGAAGGCTTCCTCTGCACTTGCAGGTTTAAGGCCTTTCATCCGTTTCTTGGTCAAGTTTTCGATGATTTGGAGATAGCCCATTTCATTTGGAGCTACGAAGGTAATGGATTGACCTGACTTACCAGCACGACCTGTACGACCGATACGGTGAACATAGCTTTCAGGATCTTGTGGAATATCGTAGTTGTAGACATGGGTCACACCTGAGATATCCAAACCACGTGCTGCCACATCCGTTGCAACGAGGACATCTAGATTGCCATTTTTAAAATCCCGAAGGACACGAAGACGTTTGTTTTGGTCCAAATCACCATGAATCCCTTCTGCACGGAAGCCACGGATCTTCAGTCCACGAGTCAATTCATCCACACGGCGTTTGGTACGACCAAATACGATAGCAAGTTCTGGTTGTTCCACATCCATAAGACGTGTCATGGTATCAAATTTTTCTTGTTCCTTAACACGGATATAGTACTGGTCCACCAGTTCTGTTGTCAATTCTTTGGCAGCAATCTTCACATGCTCAGGTTCTTTCATAAACTGAACACCGATACGTTTGATGGCTTCAGGCATGGTTGCTGAAAAGAGCAAGGTTTGACGACTTTCAGGGACACGCGAGATAATAGCTTCGATGTCTTCAAGGAAGCCCATGTTGAGCATTTCATCCGCTTCATCAAGGATGAGGGTTTCGATATCATGCAATTTCAAAGCCTTGCGTTTAATCAAGTCCAAAAGACGGCCTGGTGTTCCGACTACGATGTGAGCACCAGATTTAAGGGCCTTGATTTGTTTTTCAATGCTGGAACCACCGTAAACTGAGCGAACTTTCACTCCCTTGCTACGGCCAAAGCGGAAGAGTTCCTCTTGACTTTGAACAGCGAGCTCACGAGTTGGAGCGATAACCAAGGCTTGGATGGTCGCTTCTTCTGTACGGATTTTTTCAAGGGTTGGCAAGCCAAAGGCTGCAGTTTTTCCTGTACCTGTCTGAGCTTGACCGATAACGTCTTTTCCTTCAAGAGCCAATGGAATGGTCTGTTCTTGGATAGGACTGGTTTCTACAAATCCAGCTTTTTCAATCTCTGCTAGCAATTCAGCAGACAAGTTAAATTCATTAAATTTCACGTTATTCTTCTTTCTAAAGGTGGTGCGAAGCCATCCTATAGCGCTTAGTATATACTTTTCTTTTCATGACGTATCTTCAACAAAAATGAGATACCGTGTTGCTTCTTTTCCACGAAAGAAAAGTACGAGTTTCTTTGCAACCTATCTAGTATAACACAAGAGCGGGGCAAAAGATAGTAGAATCCTCAAGGAAAATCATGTAAACGATTTTCTAACAGTAAAGTGGCCTGAAACTGGTTTTTCAAAGGATTTGAAGGGAGCATTTCAAACTCACTCCATTTCCCGTAGCAGATTTGTGCAAAAAGTGTTTTCTTATGCTAGAATGAAAATCGAATAGGAGGACTATAAATGTTAACATATGATTTAATCGTTATTGGATTTGGTAAAGCTGGGAAAACACTAGCTGGTAAATTAGCTTCAGCTGGCAAAAAGGTTGCCCTCGTTGAACGTAGCAAAGCTATGTATGGTGGAACATGTATCAACATCGGTTGTATCCCAACTAAAACCTTGCTAGTTGCTGCTGAGAAGGACTTGTCTTTTGAAGAAGTGATTGCTACCAAAAATACTATCACTAGTCGCCTCAACGGTAAAAACTATGCTACTGTTGCGGGAACAGGTGTGGATATCTTTGATGCGGAAGCTCACTTCCTTTCAAACAAGGTCATCGAAATCCAAGCTGGTGATGAAAAACAAGAACTGACTGCTGAAACTATCGTTATCAACACTGGTGCTGTTTCAAACGTCTTGCCAATCCCTGGACTTGCTACAAGTAAGAATGTCTTTGACTCGACTGGTATTCAAAACTTGGACAAATTGCCTGAAAAACTTGGTGTCCTTGGTGGCGGAAATATCGGTCTTGAATTTGCAGGACTCTACAACAAACTTGGTAGCAAGGTCACAGTCCTAGATGCCTTGGATACTTTCCTACCTCGAGCAGAACCTTCCATTGCAGCTCTTGCTAAACAATACATGGAAGAAGACGGCATTGAATTGCTTCAAAACATCCGTACTACTGAAATCAAAAACGACGGTGACCAAGTTCTTGTCGTAACTGAAAACGAAACTTACCGTTTCGATGCTCTTCTCTACGCAACTGGACGTAAACCAAACGTAGAACCACTTCAACTTGAGAATACCGATATTGAATTAACTGAGCGTGGTGCTATCAAAGTAGACAAACATTGTCAAACAAACGTTCCTGGTGTCTTTGCAGTTGGAGACGTCAACGGTGGACCTCAATTTACCTACATTTCACTTGATGACTTCCGCGTTGTTTACAGCTATCTTGCTGGAGATGGCAGCTACACACTTGAAGACCGTCTCAATGTACCAAACACCATGTTCATCACACCTGCACTTTCACAAGTTGGTTTGACGGAAAGCCAAGCAGCTGATTTGAAACTTCCATACGCTGTGAAAGAAATCCCTGTTGCAGCAATGCCTCGCGGTCTCGTAAATGGCGACCTTCGCGGAGCTTTCAAAGCGGTTGTCAATACTGAAACAAAAGAAATTCTCGGTGCAACTATCTTCTCAGAAGGTTCTCAAGAAATCATCAACATCATCACTGTTGCTATGGACAACAAGATCCCTTACACTTACTTCACAAAACAGATCTTCACTCACCCAACCTTGGCTGAGAATTTGAATGACCTGTTTGCGATTTAAGTTGAGACTGATTTGTTAGCTAACAGCCCTATTGGGGCTGTTTTTGCTTCTGTGAAATCTCATACTCTTCGAAAATCAAATTCAAACTACGTCAGCTTCACCTTTCCGTACTCAAGTACAGCCTGCGGCTAGCTTCCTAGTTTGCTCTTTGATTTTCATTGAGTATCAAATCTGTCTTTTCTTTCTTTTATGATATAATAGAAACATGAAATTAAAAACTACTTTGGGCCTCCTAGTTGGGCGTTCTTCTCACTTCATCTTGAACCGTCTTGGTCGTGGAAGTACGCTCCCTGGAAAACTTGCCCTTCAATTTGATAAAGATATTTTACAAAATCTAGCTAAGAACTACGAGATTGTCGTGGTCACTGGAACCAATGGGAAAACCCTGACAACTGCCCTCACTGTCGGCATTTTAAAAGAAGTCTATGGTCAGGTTCTAACCAATCCTAGTGGTGCCAACATGATCACAGGGATTACGACAACCTTCTTGACTGCCAAATCCTCTAAAACTGGGAAAAACATTGCCGTTCTAGAAATTGACGAGGCTAGTCTATCTCGTATCTGTGACTACATCCATCCTAGCCTTTTTGTCATTACTAATATTTTCCGTGACCAGATGGACCGCTATGGTGAGATTTACACAACTTATAAGATGATTTTGGATGCTATCCGTAAGGTGCCTACGGCTACTGTTCTCCTCAATGGTGACAGTCCACTTTTCTACAAACCAGCTATTCCAAACCCAGTACAGTATTTTGGTTTTGACTTGGAGAAAGGGCCAGCCCAACTAGCTCACTACAATACCGAAGGAATCCTCTGCCCTGACTGTCAAGGCATCCTCAAATATGAGCACAATACCTATGCCAACTTGGGTGCCTATATCTGTGAAAATTGTGGTTGCAAACGACCTGACTTGAACTACCGTCTGACAGACTTGGTTGAATTGACCAACAATCGCTCCCGCTTTGTCATTGACGGACAAGAATACGGCATCCAAATCGGTGGACTTTACAACATCTACAATGCCCTTGCTGCGGTTGCCATTGCTCGATTCCTCGGCGCTGATTCGCAACGGATCAAACAAGGATTTGACAAGAGTCGTGCAGTCTTTGGTCGTCAGGAAACCTTCCATATCGGTGACAAGGAATGTACCCTTGTCCTCATCAAGAATCCAGTCGGTGCAACTCAGGCTATCGAGATGATTAAACTAGCTCCTTATCCATTTAGCCTATCTGTCCTCCTCAACGCCAACTATGCAGATGGAATAGATACCAGCTGGATCTGGGATGCGGACTTTGAACAAATCACTGACATGGACATTCCTGAAATCAACGCAGGCGGTGTTCGTCATTCTGAAATCGCGCGTCGTCTACGGGTGACAGGATACCCAGCTGACAAGATCACTGAAACAAGTAGCCTGGAACAAGTTCTCAAAACAATCGAAGCTCAAGACTGCAAGCATGCCTATATCCTTGCAACCTATACTGCTATGCTTGAATTCCGCGAACTGCTGGCTAGTCGTCAGATTGTTAGAAAGGAGATGAACTGATGGTTTATACTTCACTTTCCTCAAAAGCTGGCAACTACCCTTATCAGCTCAACATTGCCCACCTCTACGGAAACCTCATGAATACCTACGGGGATAATGGAAACATCCTCATGCTCAAGTATGTGGCTGAAAAACTAGGGGCCCATGTGACGGTTGACATCGTTTCACTTCATGATGATTTTAATGAAGACTACTATGATATTGCCTTTTTCGGCGGTGGTCAAGACTTTGAACAGAGTATCATTGCAGACGACCTACCTGCTAAAAAAGAGAGCATTGACAACTACATCCAAAACGACGGTGTGGTTCTCGCTATCTGCGGTGGTTTCCAACTATTGGGGCAGTATTATGTTGAAGCTTCAGGCAAACGTATCGAAGGGCTAGGGGTCATGGGCCACTACACCCTCAACCAGACCAATAACCGTTTTATCGGTGACATCAAGATTCACAATGAAGAATTCGATGAAACCTACTATGGATTTGAAAATCACCAAGGCCGTACCTTCCTTTCTGATGACCAAAAACCTCTGGGACAAGTTATCTATGGAAATGGAAACAATGAAGAAAAGGTCGGCGAAGGGGTTCATTATAAGAATGTCTTTGGTTCCTACTTCCACGGACCTATCCTCTCTCGCAATGCCAATCTAGCTTATCGCCTGGTTACTACTGCCCTCAAGAAGAAATACGGTCAGGATATCCAACTACCTGCCTATGAGGATGTCCTTAGCCAAGAAGTTGCTGAAGAATACAGCGACGTGAAAAGCAAGGCTGACTTTTCTTAAACCAAGAAAAACTATATCAAAGAACTCCCCTATCTTGTCGGAGTTCTTTTTGCCTGTTCTTTTACCCTTCTCCCTTGCATTTTCTCTCATTTTTTGCCAAAATAGAGGGGTAGAAAGAAGGTAGCATATGTCTAAATTACAACAAATCCTAACATATCTTGAATCAGAAAAACTAGACGTCGCTGTCGTATCTGACCCCGTCACTATCAATTACCTCACTGGCTTTTACAGTGATCCCCATGAACGCCAAATGTTCCTCTTTGTCCTAGCAAATCAGGAACCGCTTCTCTTCGTTCCAGCCCTTGAAGTAGAGCGTGCAACCAGCACTGTTTCCTTCCCAGTTGTGGGCTATGTGGACTCTGAAAACCCTTGGAAGAAAATCCAAAATGCCTTGCCACAGTTAGACTTCAGACGTGTGGCAGTCGAGTTTGACAATCTCATCTTAACCAAATACCATGGTTTGAAAACAGTTTTTGAAACTGCTGAGTTTAAAAACCTCACCCCTCGTATCCAACGCATGCGCCTCATCAAATCAGCTGATGAAGTGCAAAAAATGATGGTTGCAGGTCTCTATGCAGACAAGGCGGTTAAAGTTGGTTTTGACAATATTTCTCTTGATAAGACTGAGACAGATATCATTGCGCAAATCGACTTTGCCATGAAGCGTGAAGGCTATGAAATGAGCTTTGATACCATGGTCTTGACTGGTGATAACGCTGCAAATCCACACGGTATCCCTGGAGCAAACAAGGTCGAAAAGAATGCCCTTCTCCTCTTTGACCTCGGTGTTATGGTTAATGGATATGCCTCAGACATGACTCGTACGGTCGCTGTTGGCAAACCAGACCAATTCAAGCAGGATATTTATAACTTGACTCTAGAAGCCCAACAAGCTGCCCTTGACTTCATCAAGCCAGGTGTGACTGCACATGAAGTGGACCGCGCAGCTCGTGAAGTTATCGAAAAAGCTGGCTACGGTGAGTACTTCAACCACCGTCTCGGTCATGGTATCGGTATGGATGTCCACGAATTCCCATCTATCATGGAAGGTAACGACATGGTCATCGAAGAAGGCATGTGCTTCTCTGTTGAACCTGGTATCTATATCCCGGGCAAAGTCGGTGTTCGTATCGAAGACTGCGGTGTTGTCACTAAGGATGGGTTTGACCTCTTTACCAGCACCAGCAAAGATTTACTTTATTTTGATTAAACCTAGACAAGCAAAAAGTCAGCTATTGAAGCTGACTTTTTTATTTTATCTTCTTGACGCTCTGAAAAACTACAAACCCCACAATCATTCCCAAGGTATTTTGCAGGAAGTTTGGAAGGATTTCTGGTAAGGCTGCTGACCAGCCATTCATCAGGGTAGAACCTAGGGCGTAGCCACTTACCATGACGATAGTAGCCAAGACAAGGCCTAGCCATTGCCACTTCCCTTTAAAACCTGCAAAAAATCCTTGCAAGCCATGGTTCACTAAACTAAAGAACATCCACTGTGGATAGCCTGATAAAAGGTCAATTAGGAATCCTGCTAGTCCTCCAACGACAGCTCCTTCTTTACTGCCAAAGTAAAAGGCAGTAAAGAAAATACCTGCATCCAAGAGAGTCAATATTCCTGTTGGCGTTCCAATTTTCAAGTAATAACCTAGAACCACAGAAAGGGCGGTTAGAAGGGATACAAGGGCGATTTTAGTTGTTTTGGTTTGCTTCATATTGTCTTACTCCATATTGATCTGCTTGTGCAATGGCACGGTAAACGAAAGCTTTAGAGCTCTCCACTGCTGTTAAAAGTTCATCACCTTTAACCAAGTGACTGGCAATGCTTGAGGCAAAGGTACAACCTGCACCAGCATTTTGCCCTTGGATAACGGGATTTTCTAGAACTGTAAAATTTTGTCCATCATAAAAGACATCCACAGCCTTGTCTTGTCTGAGACGATTGCCTCCCTTGATAATAACTGCTGGCGCTCCTAAATCATGCAATTTCTGCGCTGCAGCTTTCATATCTTCCAAGGTTTTAATCTCTTGATCAGCTAGCAATTCTGCTTCTGGGAGATTAGGCGTAATCACGCTAACATGAGGGAAAAAACGAATCAACTCTTGACAGAGTTGGCTGACCGCTACATCATGGGTTTCCTTACAGACCAAGACGGGGTCCAATACCACAGGCACTCCCGTTCGTCGCTTGATAAAGTTCAATGCCTTCTCAGCCACGCTGACAGTAGGGAGAAGACCTATCTTAATCCCTGCAAAGTCCACATCACGCAAGCTATCCAATTCATGTTGAAAAATGGCATCGTCAGTTGGAAAGACTTCAAAGCCCTTTTCGGTCAAGGCCGTCAAACAAGTCACTGCTACAAAACCATGCAAGCCATTCAAGGTATAGGTAGCCAAATCAGCTGACAGGCCACCACCACTAAAAATATCATTCCCAGAAAAGGCTAAAATACGATTATTCTTCATATCGAATCTCCTTTAAATACAAGCCATTCGGTGCTGCCGTTGGACCTGCTAGCTGCCTGTCCTTCTTCTCCAAAATCAATTCAATCTGCTCAACTGGCATCCGATTATTTCCGATTTTGAGCAACGTCCCCACCATATTGCGAATCTGCTTATACAAGAAACCATTTCCTGAAAAGGTAAAGGTCAAAAACTGCCCTGTCTCATCAATCCTAAGACTGGCTTCTGTAATGGTCCGAACCTTGTCCTCTACACTGGTTCCAGATGCTGTAAAACCGGTGAAATCATGAGTTCCCTCTAGCTTTTTGATTGCCATCTGCATCCGCTCTACATCAAGCGGATAGGGAAAGTGAGTAGCGTAGTGACGACGCATAGGATTTTTGGGACGTCCTCTATCCACGATAAACTCATAGGTCTTGCTGTGTTTGGCATAACGGCAATGAAAATCATCCGCCACAAGCTCAATCGAAATCACATCGATATCTTCTGGTGACTGGGTATCCAGAGCAAAACGGAGTTTTTCCTCATCCATCTGATAGGGCAGATCAAAATGAATAACCTGTCCCAGAGCATGGACCCCACTATCCGTCCTACCAGCACCGTGTACAGCGATGGCTTGCCCCTTATTGAGTCTTGTTAAGGTTTTCTCAATTTCCTCTTGAACGCTCCGCGCATGAGGCTGGCGCTGAAAACCAGCAAAGGCATAACCATCATAAGAAATAGTTGCTTTATATCTTGTCATAACTTCTATTTTATCAGGAAATAAAAGTGTAAACAAGTTTAAAAACCAAAAATTGTATGGGTACAAAATTCCCGAAAAGAAAAACTTAGGAAATTAATCCTAAGCTCTCTTTTGAAGTGCGTACATAACAAAGATAGAAGTGACAATCAACCAGCATCCTAGAATGGTGAAGACCAACATACCGTTTTGAGTCACCAAGCCGATCGCCCCAAGAATGAAAGGTGTCGTAAAGGCTCCAAAGCTGCATCCTAGCACTGCAAAAGATGTTGCCTGATTAAGGAGCTTGGCTGGGATTCTTTCAGAAAGAAGCTGAAAGACAGTGGTCAAGGCCACACTGTAAGAAAAACCTGCCACAACACTTCCAACTACCATCACACCCAATGACGGAGACAAGGCAATCACAATCTGCCCCAATCCAAAGGTGATACCTGACCAAAGGAGCAACCTTTCTTTAAATAGAGAGATAAAGAAAGAAAAACTCACACCTGCCAAGATACCAATCAACTGCATGATACTTAAAACCAAGCTCGATAACTGAGCATCCCCTAGACCTCTTTCCACCATCAGACTAGGAATACGAATGGTGATAGCTGTATTGGTGCAGACAACAACTGCTGCTTCGACAGCCAATAGAAAAATTAATCCTTTCATCTTTCCTGTCAAACGAGTCGTTTCGGTCTCTTTTTTCTTTGTTTCTTTCTTTTCTTTCCCATAAGGGACAAAGAGCAGATAAAGGATCAATACTAAAAATCCCGCACTGTAGGCCAAGAAGGTCACTGTCCATCCCAAGGATAAGAGTTGACCTACCACTAGAGTCAAAATCGATGCCCCGACAACTTCTGCTGATCCGCGAAGACCCAACATCTGGATCCGTGTCTTTCCATGATAGCGTTCGCTAATGATGGAAATGGCCTTGGCATTAATCATTCCAACACCCAAGCCAAATAAAATCCGCATCGCAAAGACAAAGTTATAATCCTGATACCAGAAGGGAGCTGTTCCACCGATAGAGAGGATGAGAAGTCCCAGACTAATCTGAAGTCGCTCAGGAAGCAAACGCTCCAAAAACCCATTTAAAACCAGCATAATCATGATTCCAAAAGAAGGGAGACTGACCAGGAGCTCGATTTGTTCTTTGGGGTAGCCTTGATAATAGTCAAACATGGCTGGCAGAGCACTTGAGATGGAAAAGGAGGTAATCAAAACGAGGGAGAGGGCCAAAATACTAGCCCGTTCTAAATATTGTTTCATGAATTTTCTTTCTATATTTTTCTCACTGTTGATCCTTTTAAAAGGAAGATGGCAAGAAAAGAAGGAGCCTGTTTGAACTAGAGACTCCGTTCTAACTTTCCTCATAGGAAGACTATTTTCGCTTGATTTGCTTGATCAGGTAGAAGATAAATCCTGCAACCATATAGGCCACAAAGATAGTCAAACACCATTTAATAACCACGTCCCAACCCTTGTTCACATTTAAAAAGAAATAAGGGAAAGGATTGTCCTTGGAATTCGGAATATTGAGTTTTAAGACCAGGCCGTTAAACAAGGCAAAAATCATATAAACCAAGGGCAAGATGGTCCACAAGACTGGATCCCAGATCTTGTATTGACCCTGTTTGTCAAAGAAGAGGGTATCGGCTAAAAACCAGAGTGGAACGATATAGTGACAAAGAAAATTCTCCACACGGTAAAAGTCTGTCGCAATCGGAGCAAGCATAAAATGATAAATCACACAAGTAATCATGATACTCATGGTAACGCCACCTTTGAGACGAAGTAGGGTTGGACTTTGCCAATTTTCACCCGAACGGCTCATCACACGGAGTAGATAGCCAGTGAAAATTGTTACCAAAAGATTGGACAATACTGTGTAGTAAAGGAGCATTCCAAAGCCACCGTGCTTGGTAATCTCTAAATAAACTCCTGTAAATGCCGCTAAGAACAAGAGCACACGACTATAAAAGATAAATTTGTAATTCAATTTCATGGCTAGATTTTCTTAACAAATTCTGATTTGAGTTTCATAGCTCCAAAACCATCAATCTTACAATCGATGTTGTGGTCGCCTTCTACGATACGGATATTTTTGACACGAGTTCCTTGTTTCAAATCCTTAGGTGCACCTTTTACTTTCAAGTCCTTGATGAGGGTTACAGTATCACCGTCAGCCAATTTATTTCCATTAGCATCGATAGCAACAACACCTTCTTCTACTTCTGCAACTTCTGCAGGGTTCCACTCATAGGCACACTCTGGGCAAACCAAGAGGCTTCCGTCTTCGTAGACATATTCTGAATGACATTTTGGGCAATTTGGTAAGTTGTTCATGGGTTCTCCTTATAACGTTTCACTATTCTTTGAAAATCAAAATTTCTCGAACAGCAACTATTATACCGTAAAATCCTAGATTTGACAATGTTTCCTAAGGGCTAGCAAACAAAAAAGTCATGCACCTTTTTACAGTTACATGACTTTTAAAAGATGATTGATCATGGGCACTTATCAAGCACCTCATGATAAAAGGGGTAGCAACTATATCTTACAAACCAGGAGCTTGTCCAAGTTCTGCTGTAAGCATCCAAACTGTTTTCTCAAGTTCAGCCTTAGCCCCAACAAAGATATCGTTTGTAACATCATCACCTTCTTCATCAGTTACATCCAAAGCTTTTTGGAAAAGAGTGATGAGATAGCGATAAATAGCTAGAACACGTTCCAAGCTTTCTTCAACGTTACGGAATTCTCCTTCTTCTTCTTCGATTTCACTGTGTTGAAGGAATTCTGTTAAAGTTGAGTAAGGTTTGCCACCAAGAGTAATCAAACGTTCACTGATTTCGTCAAGATAACCATCAAGACTGTCCATGTATTCATCCATTTTTGGATGCCATACGAGGAAGCCACGACCACGCATATACCAGTGAACTTGGTGAAGGGCAATGTGAGCCACATACAAGTCCGCTACTGCTTGGTTCAATACTTCCTTTGTTTTTGCCAATGCTACTGGCGCTGTTTTAGATAATGTTGTAACGTCTTTTACTGCTTCTTTTTTCAATTCAACCATATTTCTTACCTCTTTCTTTTTTTGTAACCATCTTCTTAGTGGTTACAATATAAGTATACTACTACCAGAAAACGATAGCAAGGAAAGTGTACTATCTGAGAAAAGTTGTAATAGACTGATAATTTAAGAAAAATTTACAGCATCTATAAAAAAGACAGTCTTAGAAGACCGTCTGGAATAACTGAGATTATTTTACAAAGTCAAGCAATGCCAAGAAGCTTTCAGCTTCAAGTGACGCACCACCAACAAGGGCACCGTCAACGTCTGGGCAAGCCATGTATGAAGCTACATTTTCAGGTTTAACAGAACCACCGTATTGAACACGAATTTTGTCCGCAACTTCTTGACCAAAGTCAGCAGCTACAACGTCACGAACGACTTTACACATTTTTTGTGCATCGTCTTGTGAAGCTGATTTACCAGTACCGATAGCCCAGATTGGCTCATAAGCGATAACCGATGCAGCAACTTGTTCAGCTGTCAAGCCAGCCAAAGCAGCAGATACTTGAGCACCTACGAATTCAGCTGCTTTGCCAGCTTCGTAAGTTTCAAGTGACTCACCACAACAGATGATTGGAAGCATACCGTTTGCAAAGATTGCTTTTGCTTTTTTGTTGATATCTTCGTCAGTTTCATGGAAGTAGTCACGACGTTCTGAGTGACCGATCACAACGTAGTCTGTACCGATTTCTTTCAAAACTTGTGGGCTTGTTTCACCAGTGAAAGCACCTGCATTTTCAAAGTAGCAGTTTTGAGCAGCAACTTTAAGGTTAGTTCCTTTAGCAGCAGCAAGAACAGTTGTCAAGTCAAGTGCAGGAACTGCGATACCTGCTTCAACAAGGTCTGATGAAGGAAGTTTTGATGCAACGGCTTCAACGAATGCTTTTGCTTCTTCTGGATTTTTGTTCATTTTCCAGTTACCAGCGATAAATGGTTTACGTGACATTTCACATACCTCTTTTTTCATTTTATTCACTATTATTCTATCATATTTATAAGGAGCTTGCAAACCTTACTCTAATTTTCAAGAGTTTTCAAGCAACTAATCTTGCCACAAATTCATGGCATCGAGGAAATCAGCCGAAGCCTGAACTTGTTTGGGATTGTTGGCTTCTCGCTCTGCTCGTTTGGCCTCTACTTGGGCAACAGACTGAATGCCTTCGTGGCGCCAATTCCGAAGGATGGCTTGAATATATTTCCAGTTTAGCTTGCCATTGAGAACGGCCTCTCGGAGAGCTTCCTTGATTAAATCCGCCTTAACTCCGTCTTCTTTGACCGTCTTAGAAAGATCTTCGATTTCAAATGGTGTTAATAAGCGTCCCAATTCCTGCTGAAAAGTTTCAACCAGATCCTTCAACTGATTCTGCGGATTTGGGGCAGTTGTAGCTGGAGTTTGGCCATCTAGTAAGCTATCTAAGCGTTCAAAAGCCAAACTAGCATCAAAGATCAGCTCAATTTCCCCATTTAGTTCAATGGTCCGATATTGTAGCAAACCATTTTCTGTCAAATTCGAAATAGATTGGTTGACATCTGCCACCTCTTTCCCAATGATTTCAGCAATCTGACTAGGTGAAACATCTCCAAGGGCTGTAGTATTTTGTAAATAGAAAAATTGCCAGACCAAAAAATCTTCGCTGGAAGGAAAGAGTTCCTTAAAATGCAAGAGCAGGGCACTTGGCAAAACCAAGTTCCCTGATTTAAAAGCGTCAAAATATGTCATAATTCCTCTTATAGATATCCAAATGCAGCCGCATCATCCTCTACCTTTCTCCAGTCAAAAGGGGTTTCTTGATAAACTGCATAGTTTACCCAATTGCTGAAAAAGAGGGCAGCTGATGAAGACCAACAGAGACAGGGCGTCTCATTTACATCATCATTTTTAAAGTAGTTCTCTGGGATATGAGGGTCGAGTCCCGCCTCATAATCACGAAAATACTCTCTTGCCAAAGTGTCACGATCGTACTCCAAATGACCAAAACTATAAATCTCACGCAAATCTCGACTAGCTAGGATAGAAACCCCAACCTCAGGACCTTCTGACAGAATCTCCAGATTGGTCTTATTTAAGATTTCTTCTTTTAAAATCTCAGTATGACGAGAATGAGGAGCTACATAGCGATCATCAAAACCTCTAAAAAGAAGGTGCCCTTCTTTCAAGGTGTCCTGTGGGTAAATACCTGATAGTTTCCGATCCATCTGGTGCTTTTCAACGCCATAGCGAACATAAAGACCTGCTTGTGCTCCCCAACAGATATGGAGGGTTGAAAAAACATGCGTCTTGGACCATTCGATGACCTGCTTGAATTCTTCCCAGTAATCCACCTCCTCAAAAGGCAAATGCTCCACTGGTGCTCCCGTGATAATCATTCCATCAAAGAAGTCATCCTTGACCTCTGGAAAGGTCTTATAGAAAGTTTCCATATGTTCGGCACGGGTTGTCTTTGAATGATGCGTTTCCATATATAAGAAATCAATATCTAATTGCAAAGGGGTATTAGCCAAATGCCGCAAAAGTTGCGTTTCTGTTACCATCTTTTGGGGCATGAGATTTAAAATCAAAATCCTCAAGGGGCGAATATCCTGATGAGCTGCCCGTTGGTCGTCCATCACAAAGATATTTTCTGTCCTTAAAATCTCAACAGCTGGTAATTTTTTATCAAGTCGAATCGGCATAATACCCTCCTAACAGTTCTCTATTTCGGGAATGATGTTGTCTGTTTGAAAGTAAAAACCTCCAAATACTTCTTCCCTTTATTATACTGTATGAAGATATAGTTTTCAATTATAGTTTTTCTCTAACTAGCTATAGTTAATTTATATAGCGGATGAAGAGAAAACAGCCCCAAGGACTGTTTTTCATTAATAGTGCATAAGTACCTTATAATCGTAATCTCCGATTTTTTCACGGCCTTTAAGCTCATCCAACTCAATCAAGAAAGCACAACCGGCTACAACACCACCAAGTCTTTCAATCATCTCAATCGTTGCCTTGACAGTTCCACCTGTTGCCAAGAGATCATCTACGATGAGAACGCGTTGGCCTGGCTTGATTGCATCAGCATGCATGGTCAAGGTATCGATACCGTACTCTTTCTCATAGTCAGCAGAAATCACTTCACGTGGCAATTTCCCTGGTTTACGAACAGGTGCAAAGCCAATTCCCAACTCGAAAGCAACTGGGCATCCGACAATAAATCCACGAGCCTCTGGGCCCACAATCATGTCGATTTTCTTATCGGTTGCATACTGAACAATTTCACGAACAGCATAGCTATAAGCATTTCCATCTGCCATCAAAGGGCTGATATCACGGAAGGTAATGCCTTCCTTAGGGTAATTTTCAATCGTTGCGATATAATCTTTTAAATTCATCTTTTTCTTTCTTTCAAAGTTTTTTACTCTCTATTATACCATATTTTCTGTGAAAGAAGAAGAGGAAAAGCACTATTGCTACAAAGCTGATCAATGAACTGATTTTTCTAAAAGGTCATACTCATCAAAAAAAACGAGCACTTTCGTACTCGTCTTCTCTTTTATAAACTACTGATTAAAGTGAGTTTACGTCAACTTTGATACCAACACCTTGAGTAGTTGTGATTGTCAAGTTTGTTACGTAAGTTCCTTTAGCTGTAGCTGGTTTTGATTTTTGGATTGTTTCGTTGAAGGCTTTGAAGTTTTCAACCAATTTTTCAGCTTCAAATGACACTTTACCGATAATTGCTTGAACGTTACCTGCACGGTCAGCACGGTAAGTGATTTTACCACCTTTAGACTCTTCAACTGCTTTAGCAACATCCATTGTTACAGTACCAGTTTTAGGGTTTGGCATCAAGTTACGTGGTCCAAGGACACGTCCAAGACGTCCAACAAGAGCCATCATGTCAGGTGTAGCGATAACTACGTCGAAGTCCAACCAACCGTCGTTGATTTTCGCAACAAGGTCGTCTTCACCAACAAAGTCTGCGCCTGCAGCTTTTGCTTCTTCAGCTTTTGCACCACGTGCAAAAACAAGAACGCGTGAAGTTTTACCAGTACCGTTTGGCAATACCATTGCTCCACGGATTTGTTGGTCAGCTTTTTTAACGTCGATGTTCAAGTTGTAAGCAACTTCTACAGTTGCGTCGAATTTTGCAAAGTTAGTTTCTTTTGCAAGTGCTACAGCTTCTTCTACGCTGTATGCTTTTGTGCTGTCGATTTTCTCAAGTGCAACACGAAGTTGTTTGCTTTTTTTAGCCATTTTCTATTCTCCTTGTAAGTGGTTCAATCGATTTTCATCTCCCACGTCACTTCTCGAAATGATGAAGTCTTGCGGGTATTCAGTCTATTAATTTTCTTTTCATACTTCCTTAAGTTCCTTTGCCGTACTCAAGTACAAGCATCAGTCACTTGACTAGTATGAAAAGTAACTAATGGACTGCTGTGAGATTTTCTACTGTGTTATTGATTAGTCAACAACAGTGAATCCCATAGAACGAGCAGTACCTTCGATCATACGCATTGCAGACTCAATGTTTGCTGCGTTCAAATCTGGCATCTTAGTTTCTGCAATTTCTTGTACTTGTGCACGAGTAACTGTAGCAACTTTAGTTTTGTTAGGTGTACCTGATCCTTTTTCAACACCTGCAGCTTTTTTCAAAAGAACAGCAGCTGGTGGTGTTTTTGTAACGAAAGTAAATGATTTGTCTTCGTATACTGAGATAACAACTGGAATGATCATACCAGCTTGGTCAGCTGTACGAGCGTTGAACTCTTTTGTGAATCCCATGATGTTGATACCAGCTTGACCAAGAGCAGGTCCAACCGGTGGAGCTGGTGTAGCTTTACCAGCAGGGATTTGCAATTTTACAAGTTTTTCGACTTTTTTAGCCATTTTTAAATCCTCCTTTGTGGTTTTGGCGGTAATTAAAGATTTTTACCTCCCACAAGTATGCTTTACACATACCCATCTATTATACACTATTTATCTAAAAATGCAAGAGAAAAATTTCTTTTTTAATCGACGTAATCTCCGCCTTCAAAGCCATAGTATTCTTCCAAACTGAGGCCACTTGCAGCAATTTCTTTGGCTTCTTTTCCAACGTAGCGAAGATGCCATTCTTCCGCCATGTAGCCAGTCTCTTTTTCCTTGCCTTTGAGATAGCGAACAACAAAACCATAGTCAGCTGCGTGATCCAAGAGCCACTGAGCCGCCTTCTCCTCCGTCACTAATTCTCCATTTGTCCCAATCAAATCAAAAGCAAGACCTGTTTGGTGTTCACTATAACCTGGGCGGGCTGAGTAGCGATCTGCTGCTTCCTTACCGTCTTGATTCACATAGTCTTGATAAAGTTTGGTTTGAGTTTCATAACTTCTAAAACCACTGTAATGATCGCTGATTGGGTAGCCAGCTGCTTGCATTGCTGCAATGAGTTTCAGCAACTCCGCCTTGGCTGTTGGATTTTCTCCTGGATTATAGTCTTTTGACAAAGGATAGTGCTTATTAGCTACGACGATTTCATCGTATTTTCCTTGTATACTATAGTGATCTCCCTTATTGACAACTTCTGCCTTCTTCTGACTAGAAGCTTGAGATTTGCTCCCTACAGTACCCTCAGGTTGGCTAGTTTGTTCCGTTTTTTGAGTATTTTCTTCATTTTTAGGTTGTTCTTGAGAACATGCTGCTAGGGTTACTGCTAGCAAACCGGATAAAACGATATATCTTTTTTCATTTTTTCTTCCTCTCTTAAATCACATGCTTCTCTAATTCATCAGATAAGGTTTTAATCATCTCTTCCAACTCATGGGATTTCAATTGGCAATCTTCTGCCGCCATTTCTTCCCAGGGCACCCACCAGACTGGACCACGACCATTAAGACCATGACCATTCATATCACCTGATCGTCTTGGAAAGAGGTGCCAGTGAGCGTGGGCATCTCCATTTCCTAGAAGTTCGATGTTCATCTTTTCAGCTTTAAACGCTTTGGCAACAGCTTCTTGGACCAGACTCATTTCCTCTAGAAAACGAAGTTTCACAGAAGTCTCCATATGGTGGAGTTCTGTGACATGCTCCTTTGCTAGAAATAAGGTATAGCCCTTAAAGTATTGGTGGTCTCCAATAACAACATAGCCTGTTTCTAGTTCTTTTACAAAGTAGGGATTCTTCCCTGCCTTTATCCATTCAATTCTTTGACAAATCAAGCACATATTAGTCTACCAATGCACTCTTGAGATAGGCATCAACCATACGCTCAGTCGCCACGACCGAATCAATGTGTGTTCGTTCGTAAGAGTGACTGGACTCGATACCAGCTCCAAGGAGGGCATGCTTGACCTCTGCTCCTGCTGACATAGCTGCGGAAGCGTCCGATCCGTAAAATGGATAGATGTCGAGCTTAAATGGAATATCTTGCTCTTTCGCCAAAGCTACCAAGTGTTGACGGAAGTCATAGTGATAGGGACCCGAAGCGTCCTTGACACAGATAGACACTGTATACTCATCCGTCTGCTGGTCATCGCCCATAGCTCCCATATCTACAGCTAGATATTCCACTACCTGAGCTGGAATATTGGAGTTTGCACCGTGACCCACCTCTTCAAAGACTGAAAAAGCAAAATGAGTTGTTACTGGCAATTCAATCCCCTCTTCCTTGTAAATACGAAGAAGATTGAGCAAAATCGCTGCGCTGACTTTGTCGTCCAAGTGACGAGACTTGATAAAACCAGTCTCTGTCACGACAGTTCGCGGATCAAAACTGATAAAATCACCGACCTCGATGCCCAAGGCGCGCGTTTCCTTTTCATTGGTCACTTTTTCGTCCAAACGCACTTCCATATTGTCCTGTGTGCGTTCTGCAGTTCCTGCATCTTTGTAGACATGGCATGATGTCTGGTGGATGAGGATGGTTCCAGATACCTTTTTACCTGTGCTAGCCACATGAACCGTACAATTCTCACCTTCAATCATGTTCCAGGGAAAACCACCGATACGGTCCAATTTGAGACGGCCATCCGGTTTGACTGCACGAACAATAGCACCCAGCGTATCTACATGGGCAGTCACATAGCGCTGTTGCTCATCATTTTGACCTTTAATAGTAACATTGACACCACCCTTGGCTGTACGAACCGGCTGGTAACCAAGTTCCTCTATAGTATGGACTAGATAGTCTGAAATCTCACGAGTAAAGCCCGTCGGAGATGCAATAGCAGTTAGTTCTTTGATATAGTTTATAGTCTGATTCATTTCTTCACCTCTTTCCTACCATTATAACATTTTTCTAGTCAGACTCCTTCTCAAAAGGAGAAAAACTGTGTTTAGTTGCTTTCACTATAGATCCATGTTATAATACAAATACTTTGATTATGAAAGGAAAGTAATAGATATGAAATCATACTTTAAAGCATCGCTAGCCCTAGTGGCTTCACTTGTTCTCCTACTCGGATGTTCCAAACAAGCATCAACACCTGCAAACAGCAGTTCTAAAGAAGACACAACAACTCAGTCAAGCGAAACCAAACAAAGCACTGACCAATCATCTGAGAAAAAAGAAACAGCCAAGACACATACTTTTGTCAACAAAAACAATTCTGGAATCATTTCTACCTTGGTTTATACTGTAGAAGGCGACAATGTTACCAAGCAAACTGCTCAGAATATTGCAGATCCTGAAATCCTTGGTGCAACTCCAGAAGATGTCAAGAGTTTCATCGAGGAAAAGTACAAAGGTTACAATGGACTCAAAGGTGTTAAACAAACCATTGAAATCAAAGATGGAAAAGTTGTTCAAAATCTAGAAGTTGATTTCTCAGTTGCAAGCATTAGCGAACTTAGAAAAGCACTTCCTGAAGAATATTCTGGTATCGGCAATCGTGTCAGTTTCTCAAACTCTAAAAAAGCACTGGAAAAAATGGGATTCACAGAAAAGACGAACTAATCTCCTAAAATTTCATATAGACTAGTGTAGGTCCACCCCAAAAGTTAGACACAACTCTAACTCTTGGGGTGTTTTATTACATCCCTAACCGATGAGTCCAATAGATTCATCGCAATTCCATAAAAAGTGCATTTGAAACTTTACCCTTTATAAAGCCATACGACAAAACATACTTGAAATAGATATAGACAAAACTTTAATCGTCATACTAGTTTCTATTCATTGTCATGTCAGGTCAGATGAGAGGGGAGGTCTAGTTGATTTTGTAGTAGAATCATGTTATAATACAAAATACTTTGATTATGAAAGGAAATTTTATGAAAACTTATGTTAAAACTTCATTAGCTCTAGTGGCTTCACTTGTCCTCCTACTCGGATGTTCCAAACAAGCATCAACAACTGCAAACAGCAGTAGCAAAGAAGACACAACAACTCAGCCAAGTGAGAGCAAACAAAGCAGTCAACAATCATCTGAAAAGAAAGATGAGACAGAAACCCACACATTTGTCCACAATAGCAAACCTGGAATTCATTCTACCTTGACTTATACTGTAAAGGGAGATGACGTTGTAAAACAAACTGTTCATAATGTATTTGACCCTGAAAAACTTAATAATACCGCGGAAGGTATTAAGGAAATTGTTGACGATACTTATAAAGGTTATGAAGGGGTCAAAGGGGTTACACAAAAAGTTGAAATTCAAGACGAAAAAGTTATCCAAAACATCGAGGTTGACATGACTGTCGCAAGTCTTGACGAACTAAAAAAAGCAATGCCGAACGAATATTCTGGTATTGGAAACCGTGTAAGCTTTGCTGCTTCGAAAAAAATGCTTAAAGAGGCTGGTTATACCGAACAAACCAACTGATGACTTCTCCTCATACAAAAAAATTCTGTCGATGACC